>JAYVVW010000089.1:0-12539 GCA_043786595.1 Sphingomonadales bacterium
AATCCATAGCGTTTCATCGTAAAGCCCTCCTTCAAGAAGGCTCCCTATGAATCACGCTTTTTCAAATTTGGGAATCCGCTAAATGACGACAGGCCCTAGGACTAAGTCATTGAAAAGAGTGGTGGACACACTTGGGCTCGAACCAAGGACCCGCTGATTAAGAGTAGGTTCAAACGGTGTTTTTCGGGTGTCCAAGACTGTTCAATCGTGTCCAATTTAGTCCAAGAGTTATACTATAAAATCGTTATATATCAGTTATATAATCAGAGGGTCTTGTTCATTTTTGAACATTCTCGTTCAGGTTCGGTATTAAGTTGCCCTGTGATTCTTTGGAGCCTATACGGAGCCTATAGGAAATAGGCTCAATTGAAAAAGTAATGTCGGATGCTCTGAATAAACATGTTATCGATACGCTGATCATGCGCGCGCGGAGCGTCGCGGGCAAACAATTTGAGCTGGTTGATGATCGTGAGTCCGGGCTTCGGATAAGGGCAGGGGAGCGTTCGGCAACGTGGATGCTGAGCACCCGATTGGCGAACGGAAAGCGCAGCCGGATCAAACTTGGCGTTTGGCCGTCGATGGGAATTTCCGACGCGCGTAAAGCAGCGCAGTCGAAGAAATTGGAAGTTGCGGGCGGGATCGATCCGAACGAATTGAAACGTGAAGCGGTGCGCCAAGCGACGTTAGCCGCCGTCAGTCGGCGAACCTTGCGCGAAGTTCTCGATCAATATGAAGCCATCAAGCTCGTCCAGCTAAGGCGCGGTGCTGCCGTGCGGCGGGCGCTTGATGGGAAGTCGGGCGTGCTGCGCGGTTTGGTAGGTCGCGAACCCGTGTCGATCCTGCGATCTGAGGTGGCAGAGGCCGTCCGTAATCACGCGATAAAGTCGCCAATGGCTGCAAACCGAAACCTTGCTTACGCCCGCGCTTTCTTCAACTGGTGCGTGACCGAAGAGATACTCGAAGCCAGTCCAGCGGCAACGATCAAGAAGCCGTCAAAGGAACGGCAGCGTGATCGTTATCATTCGCTCGTCGAACTGCGGGAAATATGGGAGGCTGCTGGAACGCTCGGTTATCCATTCGGGCAGTTTTATCGGCTACAAATCCTTCTCCCGATGCGCCGCGAAGAAATCGCTGCGATGCCGCTTGGCGAACTCAACCTTGGTTCTGATGACGCGCCAGATGAAGCAATCTGGATATTGCCGGGTGAACGAACCAAGCGCGCCAATGCACTGCGGGTGCCACTTTCAGCAATGGCCCGGTCTATCATCAAGAATGCGATTGCCGATCCGGCGCGACCGGCGAACAGTCCGTTTGTTTTCAGCATGACAGGTGACACGCCGGTTTCAGGCTTTACCAAGGCAAAACGACGCCTTGACGCCACAATCCAGAATGCACGGCTGAAGGCTGCCGAACGCACGGGCGGCGAAGTCACTCCAATGCCACATTGGACGGTTCATGATCTGCGGACGACGTTCAGCACTCAGGCCTGTGACGAACTGGGTATCGATATTGCTGTTGTTGACCGCATTCTCAATCATGTCGCCACCGCCACTACCTCAAAGATCATGCGTGTTTACAACAAGTCGGAATTGTTCGAACCGCGAAAGCGCGCTCTGGCCGAATGGGCTAAGCTGATCGAACAGCTTGCAAGCCCTTCACACTAAATCCCGAAAAGTTACATTTTTTCGTTCTTAAGTCACATTTTGTTGCTATATAGGGCGAAAGGACGCGCTTAATGCCCAAAAACTCGTTTGCCGATCTGCCCGAAGTCTTCGTCTCGAATGCGGCGATAAAGACGGCTGTTTCGCGCGCGGTTGCCAAAGGCACTTTACGCCAGATTGGCTCAAAACTCTATACCTCAAACTTGATCGATGCACCCGAAGCCATTGTCCGGCGTCATCTCTGGCCGCTGGTGGCTGCCTATGTGCCCGGTGCGCTGATTGTGGATCGCACTGCAATAGAATCGCGCCCCGCTGCTGATGGTTCAATCTTTGTGATTGCTGACCGCAAGCGAGATATCGAACTTCCCGGCGTCACCATTCGTTCGCGCAAAGGTGCTGGCGCGCTGGAAACAGACCGCCCCTTTGTCGGTGGATTATTTCTGTCATCAACTGCGCGGGCATGGCTCGACAATATGGCCCCCTCGCGCCGCCGGAAAGGTGAAGTCAGCCGCACATTGTCGCGCGAAGAATTGGAAAGTCGTCTCGACGATGTCGTCCGCCGCAGCGGGATGGAAGCACTCAACACCATCCGCGACGAAGCGCGCCGGATTGCACCGCTGCTGGATCGCGCACAGGAAAATGACGCGCTTGACCGCTTGGTCGGTGCCCTGCTCGGAACGCGCGAAGATGGACTGACGACTGACCGGGCAAAGGCTCGGGGCAGCGGCAAGCCTTATGATCCTGATCGCCTGAAACTGTTTGAGCTGCTCCACGGCGAACTTCGGGCAACCGCACCGATCATGCGAACGGCCCCCGAACGCGGAATCGAAGGCCGCGCGACGCTCGCCTTCTTTGAAGCCTATTTCTCGAACTTCATCGAAGGCACCGAATTTGAAGTGAACCAAGCAGCGGACATTGTGTTCAACAATGCCATCCCCGGTGATCGCCCCGAGGATGCGCATGATGTTCTTGGCACTTGGCAAATCATCTCTGATCCGGTCGAAATAGCACGAACGCCGCGTGATCCGGCCATGCTGCTTGATTTGATGCAAAGCCGCCATGCGACATTGATGTCAGCGCGCCCGGATAAGCGCCCCGGTTTCTTCAAAACCGAAGCCAACAGGGCAGGGCAGACGTTGTTTGTTGCGCCCGATCAGGTAGAAGGAACGTTGGCACAAGGGTTTGACTATTACCAAAGCCTTGAAACGCCTTTCGCGCGCGCCGTCTTCATGATGTTCCTGATTTCGGAAGTGCATCCTTTCGTTGATGGCAATGGCCGGATCGCGCGCATCATGATGAACGCCGAACTTGTCGCTGCGGACGAAGAGAGAATCATCATTCCCACTGTGTTTCGAGGGAATTATCTCAGCGCGCTCAAGGCGTTGTCGCTGGGTGGCCAGCCCACGCCAATCGTGCGCACCTTGGACTTCGCACAGAAATGGGTGACGGCGATGCGTTGGCGCGATCTCGACCGCACACGCCTTGAACTCGACGGCTGCAATGCCTTCATGGACCCGAACGAAGCCGATGAGCGCGGTATGCGACTGCGCCTGCCAAATGGGCTGCCCTGAGGCAGCCCATCTTCGGATGCATCACCCGTCCGAACGGTGATCTTCGGTTTTGGGAAGAGGTTGGCGAAGGACGATCTGGCCGCTGATCGGGATGACCGAGAGGATCAGCGAAAGCCCTTTGCCGTCGCGGTGAGGCGATGCAGCTCCAACCTTGGTCCAAAAACTGTTTTCGCCCTTGTTCGTGACGTGCCAAGCTTGGAAGGCGGGCGTTTTGAGTTCGCTGCTCGCGGTCGTGGTTGTGCGTGCCATGATGAATTTCCTTTCGTTTCGGTTTGGCTCGTTGCCACCCTCCGATAGACCGTACGGAACAGGGCGGGCGTCATGTTCTACACGGGTGAGTGTTGCGAACTGGTGCGGGCCGGACATTGACGCGCGACCGCGTGCGGTCAGGAAAGGGTGATGAAAACGAATGGGGGTGGAACGGGACGAAGGGATATTGGCAACCAACGCAGCGCTTGATATTTCAAGCACGCTATTGATCATTTCTAGTTGATGCGTTCTACATCTACCCAGAGATATTTGGGAGTTTGGGATTGGGGCAACGATTCTCATCATTTTGGAAATCGGCCTTAGCGCGCGTGCCGCTGCTAGGACGATTGAATGAGGTGCCCCGGGACGCATTGAGCGAGGCGTCTGCTGAGGTTTGGTGGGCCACTTTCTTTGCGACAATGCCGTTTTGGATGCCCCCGATGCTGGGCTATGTATTTTTTCGCGAACCGACGACTATATGGTCAGGAATTAAGGACGGCGATCTGTTGATCTACGCTTCAGCGCTTGTCGGGCCGCTCGTCTACATAATTGGGAAGCGTTATGGAACTTTCCGAGTTCCATTTGGCGACGAAAATGAAGAAAAGCGGAAATTATCATACCAGTTCCCGTTTGCTAGAATTTCAATGGCACTTTCGATGATCATATGCGCCCTCTCGGCTATCGTATTTACTATAAAGAAATTCACTTCTTTGTTAAAAATTGCCAATGAAGATTTGATCAATCAATCAGGCGTCGCGTGGATATCGATCTTGATATTTTTTATTGGGACCGTTCTTCTTTTTTGTGTGACATCTTATCGAAACATGCTCGAAAAGCTCGGAGAGGAACATTCCGATCAAATCAGCAATGCGCTCCCAACTCAAGAGCGGGAAATTGCGGCACAGTGGATGGATCGGAGGCCTAACTGATGGATATTCCGCCCGATCCTGACAAGGTTGAAATCTCCTTTGATTGCATCCGAGCCACACAGCCGATTGGTGACCTGTATATTGGTGCCGTTGGTTTTCGCGATCTCGTGAAATTCACTTACTTCGACGTCAGACGTGTCGTTTCTGAGGAGCGCGATGTTGAGAAGTATCTCGGAATTCAAAGGCCAATTTCTAAAAAAAGACTTCATGATCTTCAGGCTTACGTAAATTATTCAGACGCGACCTTTCCAAGCTCGGTCATCGTGGCAATAAATGACGCGAGTTATGCGTCGTATGACAATCAAAAAAAGCGATTAACGATACGAAATTTTCGGATCGAAGAGACGAGTCCGAGCATCGCAATTCGGCAGATTGGCCGTGTGATTGATGGTCAACATCGGATTGCTGGTCTTGAAGCATTCGCGGGTGAGAAATTTGATGTTGCTGTAACTGTTTTTGTCGAAGCGGACATTGCTGATCAGGGTCACATTTTTTCGACCGTGAACCTTGAGCAGACCAAAGCTCATAAAAACCTTGTATACGATTTGTACGAGTTGGCGAGAAGCAGAAGCCCTCAAAAGACCTGCCACCTTGTGGCCGTGACCCTTGACAAGGATAATCAGAGTCCGCTGCATCAGCGCATCAAGCGGCTTGGCTTTGCAACAGAAGGCCGGATTTTTGAGCCGGTGGGTCAGGCCACATTCGTGGAAGGGTTGATGGCGCACATAACAAGCGATTCCAAGGCTGATCGTGATGCATTACTCCGTGGTAACCCACTCTCAAAGTTAGGCGGCGACGACGTATTCAGACTGCCGCTGCGCAACATGTTTATCGAGGGTCGCGATCTCGACATAATCCAAGTTGTAGACAATTTCTTTCAAGCCGTTCGCGAGAGGTGGCCTCAAGCGTGGGATGCGCGTGGTAGGGGGTTTGTGCTCAACCGGGCAAATGGGGTTAAAGCATTGCTCCGTTTTTTCCGGCACGCATACCTCAAGGTTGGCATACCGGGAGATGTCCCGTCCCGCGAGAAGTTCCTCGCAAATGTTTTCACCCCAATTGCCATTCAAGACAAGGACTTTACGATTGAAAACTTTGTTCCAGGTTCAAGTGGCGAAGCTCGAATGGTGAATGTGTTCCGAGGCAAGGAAGTGCTGTGACGGACGGAAGCGGAGCAATCTACGCCACGCGTGAATCTACAATTCGGGATACCATGCTCGGCGAATTGCCGGTGCCTGCCCCGGCACGGGTGATACCCTTCCTGAAATGGGCAGGCGGCAAGCGGTGGCTCACCTCTTCGCAGCGGCTGCCTGTTCCGGCCAAGTTCAATCGTTACATCGAGCCATTCCTTGGTGGCGGTGCTGTCTTTTTCCATTTGCGCCCAACCAACGCCATCATCGCGGATGTGAATGCCGAACTGATCGATCTATATGAGGCGATCAAGGCGCACCCGAATGAGTTACAATCGCGCATGGATCAGCATCAGGCATTGCACTCGCACGAACATTATTATGCAACGCGCAGTGCGGTGCCGACTGGCGCGCTCGAGCGCGCAGCGCGAACTCTTTACCTGAACCGCACCTGTTGGAACGGACTTTATCGCGTCAACCTCAAAGGCGAGTTCAACGTACCTATCGGCGGCAAAACGACGGTAGTGTTTGATGGCGAGGACTTCGGCGCAATCTCTGCCGCACTGGCTGGTGCCGAGATCCGGTGTGCCGATTTCGAGTCTACAATCGATCTGGCCAAGGAAGGCGATTTTGTCTTTGTTGATCCGCCCTATACTGTGCAGCACAATTTCAACGGTTTCGTGAAATATAACGAACGCATTTTCAGTTGGGCCGATCAGCAAAGGTTGCGTGATACCGTGCAGCGGGCACTTGCGAGGGGCGCAGCGGTCGTGGTCACAAACGCTGATCATGAAAGCGTCCACAAACTTTACGACGGGGTTTGCGAATATCGCTCGCTCTCCCGCGCAAGTGTTTTATCCGCCGATGCCGCGTTCCGGGGCCAAACGACGGAAGCACTCTTCGTCGGAAATATGGGATAGCTGCACCCTGCAAGCCACCTTCGCTGCATTCTCCAAAGCCTGCGCGGCATGAAGCGGTCGCCCTGCCGTCATCGGTAAGGCACTGCGGGAAGAGTTGGGATCGAAGCAAATGGCCGCGATCATCGTGGCCCGATGGACAGGAGCGAACGAAAAGACTGCCAAGAACTGGCTGGCCGGAACGCGCTGTCCCAGTGGCCCTCATCTCATTTCATTAGCGAGGGAGTCCGAGGCTGTTATGGCAACGCTGCTCGTGCTTGCAAAGCGCGAACTGAATGTATCGGCGCTGAGCCTGATCTCGCTCAAGGCGGGGCTGATGTATGCGGTCAATGCTATCGACGAAGCGATAGACTCCTCAGTTTAAAATGAGTGGCTTACGCCGCAACCGCCATTTTGAGCCGTTCGATCTCCCGCGCATATTCGGCGCGCAAACGGTCTGCTTCCTCGTCGGGCAGCCAGTTCGCCATTTGCGGAAAGATGGTCTCGAACGTGCGCATCCGGTGTTCGGGCCAAGGCATGGTTTCGGCGTTGCGCGCTTCTTCGAGCATCGCGAGCATCTTCACCCGCACGGTATCGGCATTGACGATGAATTCGCGTTTCGCGCGCAGTTGGGCGGCGAAAAGTTCGCCTTGGGGCGGGGCTTTGCCAAACATGTCAGCCTGCATCATCACCCTCCGTATCGACAAGCACCACATCGCGCGGTTCAAGGTTTAGTTCCATACGCGTCATCGTTTTGTCAAGCGTTGCGGAAAGCAGTTCGTCGGCGGAATCATAGAGCGAGAGCAATTCCTCAATCCGCCACGCCACGTCGAGCGCCTGTCGGAGCAGGGTCGTGCCGCTGTCCTCGTGGAGTGACTCCCCGCTCCGCGCTTTCAGCCATTTGTAGAGCAAAGGGTAACCGCTGACGTTGAACGTCCAGACACGTTCGGAAACACCGGTCATGCGGAAACTGCCATCGGCGATGAGCGAAACCGCGCCCATCCCATCATCACCGGCCCAAGCGTGGGCGGGGGTCGGCACGTCGAGCACCTTGCCGATGGCATCGCCATCAAGCTTGGCCTTGCGAAAGGCCGCACCGGTTTTTTCGACCATGCCCTGAACCGCGCGGATGCGCGCGCCGATTGCGGCAGCCTTGGCGAAGAGCGCGCCGTCTGCTGGGAATGGGATGTTGGGAAAATCATCCTCAAGATCATGCGCGAAGGCGGTCGTATAGGATGTCGCGGAAAGCAGTGCCAACACGGCATCGTAAACCGCTTGCGGCTCCACCGCGCCGCCATAGGCGGCTGCGAGGCCAGCCATGACCCCACGATCGACGAAATGCGCGCCCGCTTCTGCGGGATTGTGCAGCGGAAATACCCAGCCGCCATAACTGCCACGAAAAGCATGTTGATCGGGCTTCAACCCGTGCGACCATATAGCCGGGCCGGAACCGGTGCCGCCAGATAGTGTCATAAGTGCGGTATTGGACTGTCCCCAAATCGATTGCAGTTCTGTCTTTGGGAAGTCGATAAAGGGACGCAGGTTATAGAGGTGGCGACAATCCAGCGGGCGGTACGCCGTTTGCTCAATTGCGGCCTCTTTGAAGGGAGTCTTGTAAGCCGGGCCAGCCTTGCGATCTCGGGTTTCTTTGAACTCCTTCGCTGCCTCCTCCGGCTCCAGTTTATGCCAATTTTGAAGGCGGACTTTGAGTGCTTGCCTCGTCGTGGCATACGAAAACCCGTCACGATACGTGACTATGCCGTTCGATTTATAAGTAAAAACCTCTGGTAGCGACGGCCAATCACGATCCATGAATCCCGATGGCTTCAACCGGGCCATGCCGATGCCATCGACTTTCTGAAAATGCAGCCTCGCCGGATCAAGCGCGGCTTCCTGTGCCAGTGTCAGCTTGTCGCGCCGCGAAAAGGCTTTCTCGCTCCAGACATCGGCATAACTGACCTCGGCCTGCTGCCCCGCTGGCTTGTTGCCTTTGGCAGACGCGATCAGGATGCAGACGCCCACCTTAATCTGGAAGACATTGGCATCGCTATCAACCGTGGCGGGCAAAGCGCCTCGATTTTCGCCGCGAAAGTCGATGATCCTGATCGTGTCGAACCGCTCGCGCAGCATCTGGCGCAGCCCGCCATAGCCGGTAGCGGTCAAGAACGTGCGATTGGTGATATAGGTCAGCGTTCCGCGCCCCTGCGCGCCGTCTGCCTCAAACAACCGCCACAATGCCCAGCGGTAAAAGGCGATGCACAAATCCGGGAAGGCATTGAGCGAGCGGCCAAAACCCGCCGCCTGCACCGGGCGTTTGAGGTCTTCCCACCGCTCGTTCATCGTCCGCCCGACAAGCCGTTCGACCTCGCCCTTTTTCAGGCGCTTGTAGGGCGGGTTGCCAATCACCGCGAGGATCGGCTCGCTTTGCTTCACCCGATCAGCGGCTTCGCGCTCCTTGACCAACGGCGCACCAAGCATGGCAAGATGGGTATTGACGCCCGCCGCGCCTGCGGGCGGGGCCAACGTATCGGTTAGATAGATCGGAATATGGCTGACCCCGCCGCCACGGTTGAGGATTTCGCGCGCCATCCGGTAATGCGCGACGGCATACGGACCGACGAGCAACTCAAAGCCATACATGCGCTGCGCAAAGGCCGACATTTCCGGGCCGATCATCCCTGCGCCATACTGCGCTTCCGCCGCGTCGGCTGCGGCATCCGCTGCACCGATCAGGAAGGTTCCCGTCCCGCAAGCCGGATCGAGCAGACGCACGTCACGGTCAAGCAGGCCGTCAGTGCCAAGCTGATCGCGCAAGGCTCGGTCGGTTTCGGCCACCATCAGCTTCACGATCTCGGGCGGCGTATAATAGACGCCGTATTTTGCCACCGCCTCTGGATCGAAGACGCGCAGAAAATCCTCATAGAGGTATAGCATCGGGTCACGCCCATCGCGCGGCACGAGCAATTCGGGCGCTATCGAATTGACTGCATCAAGCACGATTCCGAACGACACGCCCAGCATATCGCGCACTTCGTCCATCGAAAGCGCGCGCAGGGTTCCGCGTAACAGCGGATAGGTATCTTCGGGAAGATTGCGATAGGCCTCGTGATCGACCGCCGCGCCGTCGCCCGCATCGCGCGCGAGCAACAGACCAAACACCAAAGTTTGCGCAAAGGCAGTAGAAAAGAGCGCATCCATGTCACGCACATCGTGACCACCAGCCTCGGCACGGGCGAAGAGGGTTTCGTTGAAATCGGCGCGAACGAGCGCGACTGCGTCGGTCAGTCCCTCACGACAATTGGCCAGCACGACCTCTCGCACCAGTCGCGCGGCTTGGGCGAGAACCGCTGCCACTGCCGCTGCATCCTTTGGCGAAGGCGCTTCGGCCATGGCCAGCGTTTTGATGATCCGCAAGAAACCATCGCCATTGTGCTGGCGGATAAGTGCTTCTGCGCGCGCGGTTGGAGTTGCCGGATCAAGCGCGGCTGGCGGCAAAACTTCCGCCTGATCCGCCACCTTGTCACGCGCAAAGAGTTTGATTGCGGTAAAATTGGTCAAAGCCCAAAGCGGCAATTCTTCAAACCGCTTGAATTGATCAAGATCATGCCCGCGCAACTGGTGCTGCTCTATACCCTTGTCAGGGGCCTTCAATTCAATGAAGGCGCGCGCCGGGGACGCGGGCAGTGCAAAGGCAAGATCGGGCCGTCCCAATCCCGCCTTTTGATATTCCGGCAATATCCGCAAAGGTGCGGCGGAAACCTGCGCAACCATCGTCTGCACAAGCGCCTGAAACTTGGGCGCAATCAACAGCTCAAGTCCGGTGCCATCGCCCGCGCCGCCGGGATTGGCGGCACGATCCGCCCGGACGGCGTTTGCGAATTGAATCAAAGCATCGGTAATCGGCATCAATTGGTGAATAGAGTAATCGCCGCGCAAGAAAAGGCTTTGTTCGGATGTGGGCGATGACCGCTGCCACCGCTCCGCTCGCCAGCCCGCTTCGCCGATACGGAGAAGCAAAGTGAAATCGTACTTCAATACTCCGCCGCCAGCATGATCGTTAGCACCCGCCGCGTGATGGTTGGATTGGCGGGGTCTTCGCTGCCGTATATCAGGTCTCGGTCGTAATAATCGAGTTTCCAGAATATCCGCTCTCGTTCGCCGCCTGTGGGTCGGGTCGTCGTCCAGCGGCCATCGGCACATTGATAGATTGCGCCGAAGTCTCGCTCGCCGTGCGGGTTGTTGTCCTTGTTGAAGGCGTCGAAGGTTTCGATTAATTCGCGGACGCGGGATTGATCCTTTGCGTCCAGTGCGCGAAATCCGGGTGTGACGAAAACGGTGGAGGCAACCCCCATCGCTTTGCGGGCAAGGTCGTTCAATCGCGCGATGCGGGCGGCGTGATCGCGGCGGGTGGCGGGGGTGCTGTTCATAGCGAAAACCCTCCCGCCAGTTCGCACCGGCATATCAGCGCGCCAAAATCCTCCTTCTCGCCAAGCCGGTCGGCAAGGCGCTGCACCGCCGCCACGGGCAAGCCGTTATCCTCTGCCACGCTGCGCAGATAGTCGTCGCGGGTCTCGGCACCGCAAGCCCGATACATCAAAAACAGGTCGTCCATTTTCTCATCCTTCCTCGGCAGGATGCCGCACTGGCTGCGACATGCGGCTCTGCCTTCCGGCGAGGATGTGTTCAGACCGGGGACATTGTTTTCAGTCGTTCGGGGACATCGCTTACACTTTTGGGCTGTCTGGTCTGGGAGTGGAGCGATGCCGTTCGAGGGGTTCAGTGCGATGTCTTTGAAGGAAGAGTTTGTGCGTCTGGCGCTGGTTGAAGGGGCCAATGTGAGCGAGTTGTGCCGACGGTTTGGCATTTCGCGTCCGACCGGCCACAAGTGGCTGGCGCGGTATCGGCAGGCGGGATCGGCTGGGTTGGTCGAGTGCTCGCGACGGCCCTTGCAGTCGCCATTACGCAGCAGCGCGGAGATGGAAGCAGCGGTGCTGGCGGTTCGCCGGGATCATCCGGCTTGGGGCGGGCGCAAAATCCGGCATTGGCTGCTGCATGCGGGTCTGGCTGCTCCGGCGGCCTCGACGGTGACGGCGATCCTAACGCGGCACGGCGAGCCGCTCGGCCAGTTTGGTGGCGGATCGCCAAGCTTGGGACTGTCAGTAATTTCGTGTGTGTGCGGGCATAATGAGTAAAAAGGAGACTCACTATGTCACGACGCAAAGAACCCTCGATACCTGATTCTGTGCTGGATCAACTTTTGGCGGGCAGTGATGCCAGTGTTGCTTTTGAGCAGGGCGGCATACTCGACGCGCTGAAGAAGGCGTTCGCGGAACGGGCACTGAATGCCGAGATGGATCATCATCTGGCGAGCGATGGCGGTGCCGGCAACAACCGCAACGGCTATGGCAAAAAGACCGTGCTTACGGATAGCGGCAAGGTTGAGATTGTGGTTCCGCGTGACCGTGAGGCGAGTTTTGATCCGCAGATTATCGCCAAATATCAACGCCGGTTCCCGGGCTTTGATGAGAAGATTATCTCGATATACGCGCGCGGTATGAGCACCCGCGAGATCGTCAGCCATTTGCAGGAGATTTACGGCATTGAGGTCTCGCCAGACCTGATCAGCACCGTGACGGACGCCGTCCTTGATGACGTTGCCCTTTGGCAGAAGAGGCCGCTTGATGCGACTTACCCGCTCGTGTTTTTCGACGCAATCCGCGTCAAAATGCGCGATGAAGGCATGGTCAAAAATAAGGCTATCCATATTGCTTTGGGTGTCCGCGCAGCCTGCCCTCGCGAAGGCGGGGGGCCAGAAGGAGGTTCTGGGCATGTGGATCGAGCAAAATGAGGGTGCCAAATTCTGGCTCAATGTCATGAACGAGCTCAAGAATCGCGGCGTTGAAGACATTCTGCTTGCTGTGGTTGATGGCCTTAAGGGCTTTCCAGATGCGATCAACGCTGCCTTCCCCGACACCGTTGTGCAAACCTGCATCGTCCATTTGCTGCGCAACAGCATGGATTTTGTCTCATGGAAAGACCGCAAAAGCCTCGCTGGTGCACTCAAGGAGATTTACCGCGCGATCAACGCTGATGCTGCCGAGCAAGC
>JAYVVW010000090.1:0-20741 GCA_043786595.1 Sphingomonadales bacterium
ATGGGTGCGATCGTCTCTGCTATCGTGCTGTCGATCCTGCTTCCAATCCTCCAACTCGAATCGCTTGCGGGCGTATGAGGCGACTTATGAATATTCAGATACCCAATCGCGATGAAGACGGCTTCACGCTGATCGAACTCATGGTGGTGATTGTGATCCTCGGAATCCTTGCGACGCTCGTCATCATAAACGTGCTACCCAATCAAGACAAGGCGATGGTGACCAAGGCACAGGCCGATATTGCCACACTTGAACAGGCAGTCGAGCTTTACCGGCTCAATAACCTCTCCTACCCGACCACTGCCGACGGGCTTGAAGCATTGGTGCGGCCGCCTGCATCGCTCACGCAGGCGCAGCGCTATCAACCCGGCGGCTATATCAAGAAATTGCCAAGCGATCCGTGGGGGCGGCCATACCGTTACGCAGCGCCGGGCCAGCACGGCGCGGTTGATATTTATTCGCTTGGTGCCGACGGCGGCGAAGGTGGCGAAGGCGAGAATGCCGATGTTGGCAACTGGCAGTAAATCCGAAGGCTTCACGCTGATTGAACTGATGGTGGTCATTACCATCATCGGAGTGATGGCTGCGAGCGTCGTACTGCTGTTCCCCGATCCGCGCGGATCATTGGTGAGTGAGGCTGAACGCTTTGCCGCGCGCGCACTTGCTGTCCGCGATGAGGCCGTGATCGGATCGCGCGAAACGGCGCTGTTGGTCGATCGCGGCGGCTATGGATTTGAGCGGCGGCGTAAAGGCGTTTGGGCACCGCTAGAGGGCAAGCCATTTGCGCGAGCGGGCTGGTCAAACGGCACCGATGCGATGATCGCAGACAGCACCAGCGCGCGCGTGACGTTTGACCCGACAGGTTTGGCCAGCGTGCCGCTCCATCTGACGCTGGCACGCGGCAATGAACGGATTGCGATCGACCTCGAAACCGACGGAACGATCCGTGTCGGATCATAGACGGCAATCAGGCTTCACGCTGCTCGAACTGATGGTTGCGCTTGCCGTGTTCAGCCTTGCCGCACTGTCGCTGGTCAAGCTGCAAGCCGCGACGCTGCGTAACAGCGGTGAGATCGCAACCCGCGCAGTCGGGCAAATTGTCGCGAACAATCTGGGTGTCGAGGCGGTGACCGATCCGCTGCTGCCGCCGCTTGGCACGAGTGTGGGTCAGCTTAGCAACGGCGGGCGCACGTGGCGCTGGATACGAACGGTCACACGAACCGCCGACGACCGCGTCATTCGTGTCGACATTGGCGTGCGCGATGAGGCCGGACGCTTTGGCGGTGCGCTCACGCTGGCACGGCCGCTCCAATGACGGGTTCCGCCGAAAACGGCTTCAAGTCTTCGCATCGTTCCGCCCAGCAGGGCTTCACGTTTATGCGCCGTTTCGCCGAACACGGCTTCACGTTTGTGCGCCGTTTCGCCGAACACGGCTTCACGTTGATCGAACTCGTCGTTGCGCTGTTCGTATTCGGATTGCTGGCGGCAGCAGGTGTCAGTCTGCTCGCGGGGAGTGTGCGCGCGCAGGCCGGGGCGACGTTGCGGCTTGACGATGTCGCGCGCGAGCGGCGGCTGACTGCGATCCTGACGTCTGACCTCCTGCAAGTATTGCCGCGCGTTACACGCAGCACGACGGGGGCGGTCGAGCCAAGTTTTCGCGGTGGCAACGGGCCGCTCCTCCTCACCTTTGTTCGCGGCGGATGGTCAAACGGCGATGACGCAGCGCGCGCCAGCATCCAGCGCGTCGAGATTACACGCCAAGGCACCAGATTGATGCGGTCGGCGCGTCCGATGGCTGATGGCACTGCCGTCGCTGCGCCGGTGATCTTGCTTGATGACGTTGCGCAGATCCAGTTGCGCTTTCGTGAAAAGGGTGAATGGGTCGATGTTTGGAACCCGACGCGTGAGAGTGCCCTCCCGCGCGCAGTCGAACTCATCATCACGCGCACGGGCGCTTCGCCACTCCGGCGGCTGTTCATTGTCGGGACGGGCTATTGATGCGCCGCTCCGGCGAAACGGGCGCGGCGCTGCTGACGGTTTTGCTGCTGGTCGCTGTAATTGCGGCACTTGCGGCGGTATCGCTTGAAAGAATCAAGATTGCGACGCGGCTTGCGACCAATATGGCGGCGGCGGATCAATCGCGCGCTTTTGGCTTCGCGGGGGAAACGATCGCGGCGCTGCGGATTGCCGACCTCAATGAAGGCGACCGGCCGGGGTCTGACTGGGTCGACCGCGAAACACAGTTTCCAATCGATGGCGGCATTGCCACTGCCAAGCTCAGCGACGGTGGCAATTGCTTCAATCTCAATTCGCTTGGCGAAGGCGATGCTGAATCGGGGCTCAGCGCGCGGCCCGCCGGAATGCTCCAGTTTGAAGCGTTGATGGAGGCGCTCGACGTTCGCAGCAATCAAGCGCGCGGGATTGCAGCAGCAGCGGCCGACTGGATCGATAGCGATACCGAGCCACTTCCCGGTGGCGGCGAGGACAGCGTCTATGCAAAATACCGCACGGCGAACACGACGATGGCCGATCCGAGCGAGCTCCGCACTGTCGCAGGTGTTACGCCGCAAATTTACGCGCGGCTTCGCCCCTTTCTCTGCGCGCTTCCCGTCAGCGATCTGTCGCCGATCAATATCAACAACCTGCGCCCCGATCAGGCCGTATTGATCGCGATGCTGCTGCCGCGCGCGATAACGATTGCGCAGGCAAAACAGATCATCGACGAACGACCAAAGGCTGGCTATTCAGATATTGTGGAATTCTGGAAAACACCTGCGCTGGCCGGGCACACGCCGCCCGCTGATGTGCTCGCGCAGCCGCAGTTGAAAACGCGCTGGTTCACGGCCGAATTCAACATCACTCTTGGCGGCGCGGAATTGCGTGAGATCGCTTTGATCGACGGCGCGCTCAAACCTGCGCGCGTCGTCCGCCGCGCATATGGTGATCCGTCATGACGCACATTCTGCTGTTGTTCGCGGGTGCTGGAGGTAATGTCCCAAGTTGGGCACAGATCGCCGATGATCTGGTGATTGCACGCGGCGAAGGCTATCCGGCGGTTGACGACGATCACAAACCTGTCGTCGTGCTGGTTGCGCCTGCTGACATAGTCACGCTGCACCCTGCAACACTTGCTGGATTTGCACCCGCACAGGCACATGCCGCCGGAATATTGATCGCGGCAGAAGCAAGCATCGCGCCGATCGACACGCTCCATGTCGCGTCGGGAGACGGCGTTGCGGTCATTGCGCGCACGCAAATGGTCGATTTGTTGGCGAAAGCACAATTGCACGGATTTGATCCCGATGTTATCATTCCTGCGCCGCTGATGCTTCCACAGCCAGAAAAGGGGTTTGTTCGTGGACAAGTTGGCGGCGAATGGGTGGTGCGCGGCGGTGGAACTGGCTTTGTTGATGATCCGTCAGTCACGCCGCTGTTAACCTTCGGTGGTGACATTTTGACGCTTGACGACGGGGCGGTGACGCGGATGTTGGCGCCCGCGCTTGCTACCCCCGCGATCAACCTGCGGCAGGGGCAGTTCGCGCGCCAGCGCGACTGGAGTTTTGACCGCGCCAATCTTTACCGCCTCGCACGGATTGCTGCGGTGATCGGCGTGCTCGCCCTGTTGATTCCCTTGGTCATGATCATCCGGCTCAATCAGGACAGTAGGGCACTCGAACTCAAGGCTGGTGCGCTTGCCAAAGCAGCGGTTGGCGGGAATGTCCGTGCCGAAGAGGCGGAAAGCCGGCTTGATGCCAAACTATTCAATCTGCGCGGCGGCGGCGGCGGGTTCATCACGTCAGTGGCGGCAAGCAGTGCGGCGCTCGGGCAAATTGGAAATACCGAATTGTCGTCGATGAGCTTTGCCGATGATGGCGCGCTACGGATCGGTGCGCGCGCATCCACGCCTGCTGAACTCACCGCGCTTCAACGACAGATTGAGGCGGGCGGTTTCAAGGTTGTCATGGGGCCGCCAAGCAGCATTCAGGGGCAGCCGGTTGCCGAACTTCAGGTCATAGGGCGATGATCGCACAGGCCAAAGTGTGGTGGCACGAACGATCCGAACGCGAGCGGTGGATGCTTGGCGTGATGTGCGCAATGCTGCTGTTGCTGCTTATTTGGCTGACGATCGTCAAACCGCTCGAACGCGCGGTCGAACGCGCGCAGCAACGCCATGTTGCGGCGGTTGAAAGTGTCAGCCTGGTTGAAACCAAGATTACAGCACTTGAATATGAGCAGGCCAAGACGCCGTTTCCTGGTGAGGCAGATATGACGAGCGCAGTACGGCTGTCGGCAGAGGGGGCGGGCTTCACACTGGCGCGCGCTGATCCGGCAGATGGTCGGCGCGTGATGATTTCGATCGTAACGGCAAAGTCACCGGCGCTGTTTGCATGGATTGATACGCTCGATACCAACGGGCTGTTCGTCGAGCGCGCGACGGTGCGCCCGAACAGCGACGCGACGATCGGTTTTGACGCGACGTTGCGGGCGCGGACACCGTGACGCTGCGCCGCCGCCTGTTGAGTTTCTTCGCGGTGATCGCGGTGATTGGCGCGGTCGCGCTGATGCCGCTTGGCGTGGGGCTGTCATTGATCAAGCCCGAAGCGATTGGTTTTAGCGCGCGTGCTACATCGGGCACAGTCTGGTCGGGGCGGATCGACGATGCGGTGATCGGGCCGCTTGCGCTCGGCGATTTCGACGTGCGCCTTTCACCGCTGCAACTCTTGCTCGGCCGCGTCTCGCTCGCGCTCAAAAACCCGGTCAACCGCAGCGAGAAAATCACGCTGGTTGCGGTGAGTGGCAAACAGGGTTTTGATCATGCGACGCTGCGTATTGCAGCAGCACATGCGTTCGCGCCGCTTCCAATTGACATGATTGACCTTGATGATGTCAGCTTGCGGATGGCCAATGGCCGCTGCGTCCGCGCGTCGGGTAAGGTGCGGCTGGGGCTGGGCGCTGATCTTGGCGGAATTACACTAGGGCAGGGTTTAAGCGGTACACTGCGCTGCGACAGTGCTGCGATTGGCGCAACGCTGATCAGTCAATCGGCGATGGAGCGCGTGCTGTTACGCGTGACGCCGCGCAAGGGTTACCGTGCAACGATCATCGTCAACGCCGGATCGGCCGAACGCGTTGCCGAAATGGCGCGGCTTGGCTTTCGCGAAACGTCGCAGGGCATGGTGATGCGCGTTTCAGGAAAATTCTGATCGTTCACGCGCCAAATAAAACGGGGCACCGAGCCTTTGCCCGACGCCCCGCCTTTGACTTGATCGTTAGGATCAGCCGTTGAGCTTGTCTTTGACAGCCTTTGCAACGGTGAAGCCAAGCTTGCGCGATGCAGCAATGCTCATTGCAGCACCCGTTGAAGGGTTGCGACCTTCGCGCGCCGGACTATTCTTAACCTTGAATTTGCCAAAGCCCGGGATCGAAACTTCATCGCCCTTGGCTGCTGCATCGCCGATTGCGGCAAATACGCCATCGACCATTTTCTTCGCGTCGGCTTTGGTTACGCCGTGTGCCCCGGCAATGTGATCGGCGAGATCGCTGCTATTCATTGTAACATCTCCTGGATTGTCTCTCCGGGTCGGTTTTCCCGCCCTGATCTCGACGTAGGGAATCGCAATCTGCGCGTCAATTCAATCTCAGCCCAAAAAACGCCAAAACAGGGCGCTTTCTGCACAAATGATGCGTTATTGTCGCATGTCAGCAATGATTGAGCTTAAGACCGGGGCGGTTCCAGCGCGTTTTGACGAGTCGACCCGTTCCCGACAGCGTCAGATAGGCATCGCACATGTCTTCACCGCCAAAGCAGATGTTGGTTGTGAAAATGTCATCAGTGGCAACAAATTCGACCAGCGCACCCTCGGGCGAGATCACCGATATGCCCGATTCGCCGATCGTTGCGACGCAGATGTTGCCGCTCGCTTCGACTGCAAGACTATCAAAAAACTTGTAGCCTGCGGGGCGGTAAAGCGGAATGCCTGGCCCACCGGGGCCTGCATCGCCCGCAACCTTGCCTGGTGCTGTAATATTGAACGTCATCAGGCGGCACGTGTAAGTTTCTGCGGCGTAAAGGCGATTGCCATCAGGCGACAAGCCAACGCCGTTCGGGTTGTTTGACGGGAAGACGGCCTCTTCTAAAAAGCTGCCGTCGGTTTTGGCGTAAAAAATGCCGACGATATCATGCGCGCGCGCGGCGTAATCGACCTTGCCGTGATCGGTGAACCAGAAGCCGCCGTGCGCGTCAAAAACGATGTCGTTTGGCCCGCGCAACACGCAGCCAAAATCGCCACTCTTGTAAAGCACTTCAACCGCGCCCGTTGCGATGTCGATTCGTTCGATCCGCCCGCCCGAATAGTTGCTCGCGATCCCGTGCGGCGTCAGATAACCGCTATTCTCCACCCAGTCGAACCCGCCATTGTTGCAGCAATAGAGCTTGCCGTCGGGGCCAATCGCCAGCCCGTTGGGGCCGCCACCCGGTTTGGCAACGATTTCCTTGACGCCGCCCGGCCGGCAGCGCGTGATCTGGCCATTTTCGATTTCGGTCAGGATGATACTGCCATCGGGCATCGCGACGGGTCCTTCGGGAAAACGCAGTCCATCGGCGATCAGTTCAAATTCAGCCATATTTTTTCTCCGCGCCGCCATCGTTCTTTTTGAGGGGTCGCGCCAGACAATGAAATCTCTTAGAGACTGCGGCAACCCCAAATCAGTCAAGGCGAAAACAAATGTCGCAACATTACGCAGCCGATCTCCAGCTTTTCGTCAACGGCGTCTGGAAAAGCGGCGAGGGACGCGATCTCCACACCGTCGTCAACCCTGCGACGGGGGCTGGCATTGCCGATCTTCCGCTTGCAAGCGCGGCTGATCTTGATGAAGCACTCGCGGCCTCGGCAAAGGCGTTTACGCTGTGGCGCAATACCGATGTCGAGGCACGCGGCGCGATCCTGCGCAAAACCGCAAGCCTGCTGCGTGAGCGGGCAGAAAGCATCGCACTGCTGTTGACGACCGAGCAAGGCAAACCCATCGGCGAAGCGCGTGCTGAGGTCATGTCGAGCGCGTCGCTGTTCGATTATTTCGCCGAGGAAGCCAAGCGCAGTTACGGCCGCGTCCTCGTGCGCCAGACCGGACTGCGCTCGATTGTGATCAAACAGCCCGTTGGCCCCGTCGCGTCGTTCACGCCGTGGAACTTTCCAATTTATCTGATGACCAAAAAGCTTGCCGCCGCACTTGCCGCAGGTTGTTCGGTGATCGCCAAGCCGCCCGAAGAAACGCCGGGATGCACTAGCGCACTGATCCGCTGTCTGGTTGATGCCGGGCTTCCCGCTGGCGTCGCACAACTTGTTTACGGCGTGCCCGATATGATCAGCCGCCACTTGATCGCGTCGCCGATCATCCGAAAAGTCAGCTTCACCGGATCGGTCCCGGTCGGAAAGCATCTGATGGCGCTGGCAGCGCAAGGTGCAAAGCGTGTGACAATGGAGCTTGGCGGCCACGCGCCCGTGCTGGTGTTTGATGACTGCGATCTCGAAAAGACGCTCGACATGGCCGTCGCGCAGAAATTCCGTAACGCGGGGCAAGTGTGCGTTTCGCCAACGCGATTTTATGTCCAGCAGGCGGTCTATGACCGGTTCGTTGAAGGCTTTGCCGCGCGCACCAACGCGGTCACGGTGGGCAACGGTATGGACGCCGCCATTCAGATGGGGCCACTCGCCAATCCGCGCCGTCCTGCCGCGATCAGTGCGCTTGTTGAGGATGCGCGAACCAAGGGCGCGCGCGTGCTGGCAGGGGGCGAAAGCAGTCCCGGCGGTTTCTTTTACCGGCCAACGGTGCTCGCCGATGTGCCGCTTGACGCCGATGTCATGTCGAATGAGCCATTTGGGCCGGTTGCGCTGTGCCGCCCGTTTGAAAGCTTTGATGACGCGGTCGAACAAGCAAACCGCCTGCCCTACGGTCTGGCGGCGTTTGCCTTTACCGAAAACGGACGCCGCGCCAATCTGCTTGGCGATGCGATCGAAAGCGGGATGGTGGGGATCAACACCTTTGCCATCGGCGGCAACGACAGCCCGTTTGGCGGCGTCAAGGAATCAGGCTTTGGCAGCGAAGGCGGCCCCGAAGGACTCGACAGTTTTTACGTGATCAAGGCGATCCACCAAGCCTGACGGTGGTGGGTGAGGTTGATATTGGGGTGTTTTTGGTGAGGTATTGGGTGTTGTGAACCTTTCAGGATGCTGTTGGAACTAGCCATTGCCCAATCGTGCTTGCATATGCACATGCACAGCATTATTGATCGAGGTGAAAGGATGTCAGATGAGCCAAGTCGCCCGCCGCCGCCAACCCCCGATTACCATTCGTTCAGCGCGCGCGACTGCCTTGCTGCGCCGCCTTGCGTCTGGCGGGCGCAGCCAAGTCGATGTTATTGAGGAAGCGCTTGAGCGCATGGCGTCGCAGCGTAAAACGCTTTCCGAGGCACTGGCGCCAACCGTTCCGCAGGATTTCGACTGGGAGCCAACACGTTCGAATATGGCTTCGCGCGTGCTTGATTTCGACGACTGATGTATCTTCTAGACACGAATATCATTTCGGAAAGCCGCAAACTTGGCACCGCACGAGTCGATCCCCGTGTCGCGCTTTGGTTCGCGCGCATCGATGTCGAGACGACCTACGTGTCAGCGATGACCATCTTCGAACTGGAGTGCGGGGTTCAAAAAATGGAACGCCGCGACGCTGTGCAAGGCTATGCGTTGCGGCGCTGGCTCGAAGACCAGATTTTGACGAGCTATGAACAAAGGGCGCTTCCACTGTCTCGCGCGGTGGCAATCATCTGTGCCGGTCTTCATATTCCCGATCCCAAATCCGAACGCGACGCATGGATCGCGGCGACCGCCATCAAGGCCGAATTGACACTGGTAACCCGGAATGTGGGAGATTTCATCAATATGGGTATCCGGCTGATCAACCCGTTCGACCAAGACCTCGATTGACGGTGGTCAACAGATTTTACGTGACCAAGGCGATCCTCCAAGCCTGACGGTGGCGGGTGAGGTTGATATTGGTGCGGTATCGATGAGGTTTGGTTTATTCAGCACTTTCCACCGTGCGGAAAGTGTCGCGCGACACTTGACAAACGAACATCAATTTCTTACGAGTGCTTGGTGGAGATCGAAAGCATCAAGCATAAGGGTCTGCGTCGCTTTTTCGAAACGGGCAACGCAAAAGGCCTGGTGGGGGATACAGAGCGACTGCGCAAGATGCTTGCCTTCATCGACGCAGCCCAAAGCGTCCGAGAGCTTCAGGTGCCGCCAAACTTTGGATTGCATGAACTGGTCGGTGATCGAAAGGGCTTATGGTCGATGACGGTTACGCGAAATTGGCGCATGACCTTTGGTCTGAACGAAGAAGGTGCGTTGGCCGATTTGGATATGGAGGATTATCATGGCGCTTAGAATGCACCCCTCACTCGCCGTGCATGTCGGTGACTGGTTGAAGAGCGAAATCGTTGAACCAGCAGGCGTCAATGTCACGACGCTCGCTGCGCATTTCGGTGTATCGCGCCAAGCCTTGAGTACGTTGCTCAACGGCAATGCCAGCCTTTCGGCGGATATGGCGATCCGGTTCGAGAAAGCATTTGGCGTGAAGGCCGATACGCTGCTGCGAATGCAAACGACGTATGATTTGGCTCAAGCACGCAAACATGAGGGAGAAATCAAGGTCGGAAAGCTGGCAATGGCAGCGTGACGGTTGATGAGGTTTTGGGCGTTCGCGCACTGCGACAGGCGGCTTAGCTAATTTATACGAGACGGAGAAAAGCTAAGCCCCGCATCGAGTGCGAGGCGACGATGCGTGAGATTGCTGGTAGCAACAACATTTCAGTCGTTTGGGCGAGTGAAATATGCCCCAATTGCGGACATAGCGGTGTTACTGCTAATAAACGCCGCCATGAGGAAAATCCACTTGCGCGATTGGCTAGCTTTGGCGTCCCCTGTGGCTGTCATCGCAGTTTTCGGTGTTGTGACGGCGCAGAATAGCGGCTGGTTGTCGGGACTTGTCTCAGCGGGAATAATGCTTGTCTTTGTCATATGGCTTTGGCGTCGGCAAATACGAAAGTATCCCCAAGGCACTTGGCGGCCCCGGTTTTAGGAGCCGCAGAACAACCGTTTTGCATAGATGATGTCGCAACTGCTACCTTTCCGGAATCGCAGCCACCCAAACCAACACTCAACCAGCCTGACCGGTCAGTTGATCCGCGCCTGAAATCCGATCGTAAAGCTCGGTTGTCCCGCTGCGGTCGCGCCCGACATCACGCCGGACGGGCGGATGCAGACGAATTTGACGTTGACGTCATAGCCTGCCGTTGGTGTGTAGGTGCAATTGGCAAAGGCTGCGGGCGAAGCGGGGCCATTTGAGAATTTGACATCAGTCGCCGTGCTGAATGTCAGTCCGCTGGCAGGGGTGCCGTTGGAAAAAGTGACCGCGACGCCGTTGTTGTAGGTAATATCGGCGGGCAGCGGATCGAGAACGAAGATGCTGCTCGAATCGATTGGCAATGTGCCGGTATTGCTGACCGTGATGGCGTAGTTGATCACCGCGCCGGGGATCATCTTCGGATTGGTCGTGCCGTTCACCGGGTCTGAGATCAGCGTCGCCGATTTAGCCGCCGACAAAGTGCCCGTAGCTGGCCTGGCCGTGTTGGTAACGGTGCAAGTGATGACATCGCCGAGGATCGGCGTGATCGTGCCAGGGGCAGCCGTTGGCAATATTGTCGCCGATGAAGTGGCCGCGTTGGTGCAGGATAGGGTGCTATTGTAATAATTGAGCACCGTCGATCCTGCTGCGGCCTCGTTGATGGCATAGGCTGTTGCTGCGACAACTTGGGTCAATCCCGTCGCGCCGGTTGTAACGGTCGACCCCGTGCCCGTGGTCGTGGTGGTTGCAACGATTGTCGCGCCGTTCGCGATATTCATTTGGAATTGATCGGCGGCAAACACGCGCGCCGATCCAAGCGCCTTTTGCAAATTGATATGCGGGATCGCTGCGTTGTTGAATGTGCAGTCAATCGCATCACCAAACAGCAATGATCCAAAGTTAAACGAGGTCGTCGTGACATTGTTCGGCAGCGGGGTGGTCGATCCCGCTGTTCCGTTTACGCAGGTGAGCCGGGAAACATATTTGCTCAGCGCGCTGCTGCTGCCGGCCGTCATGATTTCTGAAACCGTCACCGGAATGCCCGAAGCAAGCGAAACTGTAGCAGGCACAAAACCACTATTGGCGGTTCCGCTTGTGCTGTTGCTGCCAAACACGCTGCCATTGCCCGTCGAGGTGATCCGGTATGTGAACTGATCTGCCGCCGCCACGCGCGCGCCGGTGATCGTTTTGGTCAGGCGGATTGATGCAAAGCGCACCGCAAACATCACGCCCTGCAATCCGCCGCCGACGATTGTCGAGGTGACAGTGGTGGGCGAAATCGATCCGACGATGTACCCGCCAACGGTGCCGGCAGCGCCCGTTTCAGTGAATGTCTGCGTTCCAGCGCCGCTGATCGTCGGGTAGGTTGACCCGCTGATCGGATCGACCTGATCAAGGACAGTCCAGTTGCCGCCATTTGTGACGAACCTGAGCGATTCGCCGCTGTTGGTCGATTCGGCGTCGGCTGCAACGAACATGTAAGCCGAAGCAGCAGGCGACCCGGCGGGCGGCGTCAGCGTGATGTTCGATACCGTCAACACGTTGGTGCCACCCAATTGCGTGTAAAGGATCGGCTTGTTCGGGATCCCAAGAAACGCGGTGTTACCGACGGCGGCCCCGGTCCATGACGGCGCGGCACGCGAAACAAGCGTCGGCGTGCCAGTGAGTTTGAGCGTGAAGGCCAGCGTTGCGCCGTCGGAAAGCGTGTAGGTAAAGAATTGGCCCGCCGCACTGCGCGCGGTCGCCTCGACATAGCCGGTCATATCAAGCCAGCAATAGGTTTGCCAGCTTGGCGGCGCGGTTCCCTGCGATGTTGCGGGCGCGCAGACCGCAGCGATGCCAGGCGCGGCCCAAAGCAGTGAAATGCCAACGATCACCCGCGCGAACAGGCGCGCAAATTTCATACTCACACTCATTGGATTGATCGCCCCCGGACCCAACGCATAAACATTCCAAATGAACATAACAAGATTTGGTAACCAAACGTCTAATTTCGCACCGTGAATATCAATCCAGCCATTTCCAGAACCGCCGTGATTGGCTAAACCCAAGTGATGACTGACCAATCGCAAAACCTCCGCACCGGCGGACGCATCCTTGTCGATCAGCTTGTGATCCAGGGGTGCGACCGGATTTTCACTGTCCCGGGCGAAAGCTTCCTTGCCGTGCTCGATGCGCTTCATGATACGCCGTCGGTGCAAACTGTCATCTGCCGGCAAGAGGGCGGGGTGGGCTTCATGGCCTGTGCCGACGGCGCACTGACGCAGCGCCCCGGCGTCGCGTTCGTCACACGCGGGCCAGGCGCGACCAACGCCAGCATCGGCGTCCATGTCGCCATGCAGGATAGCCAGCCGATGATCCTGTTCATCGGCGACGTTGATCGCGGGATGCGTGACCGTGAAGGGTTTCAGGAAGTCGATTTTACCGCGATGTTCACCCCGCTTGCCAAATGGGCGACGCGGATTGATGATGCGGCGCGTATCCCCGAATATGTCGCGCGCGCCTTTTCGGTGGCAATGAGCGGGCGGCCGGGGCCAGTGGTCATCGCGCTGCCCGAAGACATGCTGTGCGATGTCGTTGAAGCGGTGGATCGGCCGCGCGTCGAGCCCGTCTGGCAAGCGCCGTCGCCGTCGCGGCTCGCCGCGCTCGAGCAATGCCTCCATGATGCAGAGCGACCGATTGCGATCATCGGTGGCGCTGGCTGGACGCCCGAAGCGGGGCGCAGCTTTCAGTTGTTTGCCGAGCGTTGGGGTATTCCGGTTGCAGCGGCATTCCGGCGGCAGGACGCGTTTGCCAATGACAGCGCGGTGTGGGCGGGCAATCTGGGCTACGGCCCCAATCCAAAGCTGGCCGCGCGGATAAAGGCGGCCGATCTCATCCTTGCGGTCGGCGCGCGGCTCGGTGAGGCGACGACCGACGGCTACAGCCTGATCACGCCCGATCATCCGGGGCAGGTGCTGGTGCAGGTTCACCCCGATCCCGATGAGTTCAACCATGTCTACCAAGTGGATGTGCCGATCTGTGCCGATATGGAGGCGTTTGCAGCCTTTGCCGCGTCGAGCATCATACCCGATCAGGCGCGGCGGGTGAAATCAACGGGTGCGCTTCCCTTTGCAAGCGGCGCAGAGGCGCACGCCGAGTGGCGCGAATGGAACACCCCCGCGCCATTTGACACCCCGCTCGACCTCGCGATGTGCGTCGCCGCGATGCGCGCGGTTCTGCCCGCCGATACGATCATCTGCAACGGCGCGGGCAATTTTTCGGGCTGGTGGCACCGCTACTGGGCTTACGGTGGCGCTGGCACGCAGCTTGCGCCGACCGCAGGCGCGATGGGTTACGGCCCGCCTGCTGCTGTCGCCGCGTGCCTGCGCCATCCTGATCGCATGGTTGTCGCGCTTGCGGGTGACGGCGATTTCATGATGAACGGGCAGGAATTGGCGACCGCGATCCAATATGGCTGCGACATGCTCGTGCTGGTGATTGATAACGGCGCTTACGGCACGATCCGGATGCACCAAGAGCGCGAATATCCCCGCCGGGTGAGCGGCACGACGCTCAACAACCCCGATTTTGCCGCACTCGCGCGGGCTTACGGCGGCTGGGCAGCGACGGTTGCGACGACGGGTGATTTTGCCCCGGCGCTAGACGCGGCGATCGCGCAGCGCGGGGTGCGACTGCTCCATTTGAAAACCGATGTTGAACGGATTTCTGCGGGGACGACGATTTCGGCGCTGCGGGGAATGTGAGGGGGAGGGGGAGCGGGAGACGTAAATAGTGGGAAAACCACCGATGTTCTCAATTGACAGCGTCACGCTGTTTGCCTAAATACGGTCACTCTCTCACAGCTCCGGGAAATGGCGTGCATTTGCGTAGTGCGCCGATCGAATAGGGGTTTGGGATTTAGAAACGACGCTGAAGCTGCGATTTTCCAAAAGGAAATCTGCGGCTTTTTGTCGTTTGCGCGCGTCGAATTTTGGCAATGAAGGCGATTTGATCACATGGCGATTTCTCCAGCCCGTACAAGCAACAACAAGCGGATCCGCAAGGTTTTCGGCAATATTCACGAAGTGATTCCGATGCCGAACCTGATCGAGGTTCAGCGCGAATCCTATGAACAGTTCCTGCGTTCGGATCCGTCGACGGGCTATGTCTCGGGGCTTGAAAAGACGCTGCGCTCGGTGTTTCCGATCCGCGATTTTGCTGGCACGGCTGAGCTTGATTTCGTTCATTACGAGCTTGAAGATCCCAAATTCGATACCGAGGAATGCCGCCAGCGCGGGATTACTTATGCAGCACCAATGCGCGTGACGCTGCGTCTGATCGTGTTTGAAGTCGATCAGGAAACCGAAACGCGTTCGGTTCTCGATATCAAGGAACAGGATGTTTACATGGGCGATATGCCGCTCATGACGCACAACGGCACCTTCGTGATCAACGGTACCGAGCGCGTGATCGTCAGCCAGATGCACCGTTCGCCGGGTGTGTTGTTCGATCATGATCGCGGTAAAACGCATTCGAGCGGAAAATATCTCTTCGCCGCGCGCGTTATTCCGTATCGCGGCTCGTGGCTCGATTTCGAATTTGACGCCAAAGACATCGTCAACGTCCGCATCGATCGCAAACGCAAGCTTCCCGTCACCTCGCTGCTCTTCGCGCTTGGCATGACGGGCGAAGACATCCTCGCCCATTTCTACAACACCGTCACCTATGTGCGCGGTTCGGGCGGATGGCAGATTCCTTACGTGTCGGAAAACTGGCGCGGGCAAAAGCCGGGTTATGACGTGGTTGACGCCAAATCGGGTGAAGTTGTGTTTGCGGCAGGGCAAAAGATCATGCCGCGCGCTGCAACCAAGGCGATGAAAGACGGCCTTGAAATGCTGCTGATCCCGACCGAGGAAATCTTCGGGCGCTATTCGGCGGTTGATCTGATCAACGAAGCAACGGGCGAAATCTACATCGAAGCCGGTGACGAAGTGTCGGCTGAAAATCTTGAAAAGCTCGACAAGGCGGGTGTCGTCGAAATTCAGACGCTCGACATCGATCATGTCAACACCGGCCCGTGGATGCGCAATACATTGAAGGTCGACAAGGCCGAGGAACGCGATCAGGCGCTCGATTCGATCTACCGCGTGATGCGCCCCGGTGAACCGCCAACGCGTGAAACCGCCGAAGCATTGTTCGCAGGGCTGTTCTTCGATGCTGATCGCTATGATCTGTCGGCGGTTGGCCGCGTCAAGCTCAACATGCGTCTCGAACTTGATGCGCCCGATGATCACACGACGCTGCGGAGCGAAGATATTCTTGCGGTCGTCAAGACGCTGATCAATCTCAAGGACGGCAAGGGCGAAATCGATGATATCGATAACCTTGGTAATCGCCGTGTCCGTTCGGTGGGTGAATTGCTTGAAAATCAGTACCGCGTCGGTCTGCTCCGCATGGAACGTGCGGTGAAGGAACGGATGTCATCGGTCGATGTTTCGACGGTGATGCCAAACGACATGATCAACGCCAAGCCGGCGGTTGCTGCGGTGCGTGAATTCTTCGGTAGCTCGCAATTGTCGCAGTTCATGGATCAAACCAATCCGCTGTCTGAAGTGACGCATAAGCGGCGTGTATCCGCGCTCGGGCCAGGTGGTCTGACGCGTGAACGTGCAGGCTTTGAAGTCCGCGACGTTCATCCCACGCATTACGGCCGGATCTGTCCGATTGAAACGCCCGAAGGCCCCAACATCGGCCTGATCAACAGCCTCGCGTCGTTCAGCCGTGTCAACAAATACGGCTTCATCGAAACGCCCTACCGCAAGGTTATCGACCATAAGGTCACCGACGATGTCGTCTATCTGTCGGCGATGGAAGAAGCCAAGCATGTCGTGGCGCAGGCCAACGCCGAACTCAATGCGGATGGCACTTTCGTTGAGGACGTGATCTCGTCGCGTGAAGCCGGAGAATTCCTGATCGCGCCGCGTGACCGGATCACGCTGATGGACGTGTCGCCAAAGCAACTCGTTTCGGTTGCGGCGTCGCTCATTCCGTTCCTTGAAAATGATGACGCCAACCGCGCTCTGATGGGATCGAACATGCAGCGTCAGGCTGTGCCGCTCGTCCGCGCAGAAGCGCCGTTCGTTGGCACTGGCATGGAAGAAACCGTGGCACGCGATTCGGGTGCGGCGGTTTCGGCCAAACGCGGCGGGATCGTCGATCAGGTTGATGCTGCGCGTATCGTGATCCGGGCAACGGGTGCGGTTGAAGCGGGGCAATCGGGCGTCGATATCTACACGCTGCAAAAATTCCAGCGTTCGAACCAGAACACCTGCATCAACCAGCGTCCGCTGGTGAAGGTTGGCGATGTCATCACCCCCGGCCAGATCATTGCCGATGGTCCTTCGACCGAACTTGGCGAACTCGCGCTCGGGCGGAACACGCTCGTCGCGTTCATGCCGTGGAACGGGTATAATTACGAAGATTCGATCTTGATTTCCGAACGCATTGTGAAGGATGATGTCTTCACCTCGATCCATATCGAGGAGTTTGAAGTCATGGCGCGCGATACCAAGCTTGGGCCAGAAGATATCACGCGCGACATTCCAAACGTGGGTGAGGAAGCGCTGCGCAGCCTCGACGAAGCTGGGATCGTTTATATCGGTGCCGAAGTTGAGCCGGGCGATATTCTGGCGGGCAAGATCACGCCAAAGGGTGAAAGCCCGATGACGCCCGAGGAAAAATTGCTCCGCGCAATCTTTGGTGAAAAGGCTTCGGACGTCCGCGATACGTCGCTCCGCCTGCCGCCCGGTGTTGCCGGAACGGTTGTCGAAGTGCGCGTGTTTAACCGTCACGGCATCGACATTGATGACCGGACGCGCGCGATCCAAGCCGAAGAAAAGGAACGTCTGGGCAAGGATCGCGACGATGAACGCACGATCCTCAACCGCGCGACTTACTCGCGCCTGCGTGAGATGCTTGAAGGGCAGACCGCGACTGCGGCACCAAAGGGCGTCAAAAAGGGCATAGCGATTGATGAAGCGCTGCTCGGCGAAGTCGAAAACTTTGAATGGTGGAAATTCGCGGTCGAAGATGACGCCGTTCAGGCCAATCTCGAAGCGGTGAAGGGCCAGTATGACGAGTCTGTCAAGATCATCAACGCCAAATATGAAGACCGCGTTGAAAAGCTTGAACGCGGCGATGATCTGGCACCCGGCGTGCTCAAGATGGTCAAGGTGTTCGTCGCGGTAAAGCGCAAGCTGCAACCCGGCGACAAGATGGCGGGTCGCCACGGCAACAAGGGTGTCATTTCGCGCATCCTTCCTGCCGAAGACATGCCGTTCCTTGCAGACGGTACGCCCGTTGATATCGTGCTCAATCCGCTCGGCGTGCCTTCGCGGATGAACGTCGGGCAGATTTTCGAAACGCATCTTGGCTGGGCCGCGCGCGGTCTCGGTCAGCAGGTGACGGCAGCACTCGAAGAGTGGCGCGACTCGGGTGATCAGACGGCGGGTAAGCCACCGCAGGCTGTCCGTGACCGCCTCAAGATGGTCTACGGCGAAGATTATCACGGCGAAATCGACAGCCGCAGCGACGAATCGGTCGTCGAAATGGCGGGTCTGCTCAAAAACGGCGTGCCAATGGCAACGCCGGTGTTTGACGGTGCGCGTGAAGCCGATGTGTCGCAGATGCTGACGCTCGCGGGGCTCGATACGTCGGGGCAAAGCGAGTTGTTCGATGGCCGCACGGGTGACAAATTCGATCGCATGGTGACGGTGGGCTATATTTATATGCTCAAGCTCCACCATCTGGTTGATGACAAAATCCACGCGCGTTCGATCGGGCCGTACAGCCTCGTCACGCAGCAGCCGCTGGGTGGTAAGGCGCAGTTCGGCGGACAGCGGTTTGGCGAAATGGAAGTCTGGGCGCTCCAGGCTTACGGCGCGGCTTACACGCTTCAGGAAATGCTCACGGTCAAGTCAGATGACGTGATCGGGCGGACCAAAGTGTATGAAGCGATCGTCAAGGGCGATGACACATTTGAAGCGGGTATCCCCGAAAGCTTCAACGTGCTCGTCAAGGAAATGCGCTCGCTTGGCCTTAATGTCGAATTGACGTCGATCGCCGAAACTTTCGGCGAAGACGGCATGGCGATTGCTGCTGAATAAATAAGCTCCCCCCCCGCTTGCGGGAGGGGTCGGGGGTGGGCCTGGCTGGCTTACCCTCAAGATTTTGAATGCCCACCCCTAACCCCTCCCGCAAACGGGAGGGGGATTGGAAGGAAGACAAATGAACGAACTGACCAATTTCGCGAACCCAATCGCCAAGCCGGAAACATTTGACCAGATCCAGATCGGGATTGCCTCGCCAGAGCGCATCCGTTCGTGGAGCTTTGGCGAAATCAAAAAGCCCGAAACCATCAACTACCGCACGTTCAAGCCAGAGCGTGACGGCCTGTTCTGCGCGCGCATCTTTGGCCCGATCAAGGATTATGAATGCTTGTGCGGCAAGTACAAGCGGATGAAGTATAAGGGCATCGTCTGCGAAAAATGCGGCGTTGAAGTCACCGTGTCGAAGGTGCGGCGTGAGCGGATGGGCCATATCGAGCTTGCCGCGCCGGTTGCACATATCTGGTTCCTCAAATCGCTGCCTTCGCGTATCGGCCTGTTGCTTGACATGCAGTTGAAGCAGCTTGAGCGCGTGCTGTATTTCGAAGCCTATATCGTGATCGAACCCGGCCTCACCACGCTCGACAAATATCAGCTTCTGACCGAAGACGAACTGCTCGACGCGCAGGATGAATTTGGCGAAGACGCTTTCTCGGCGGGCATTGGTGCCGAAGCCGTGCGCCGGATGCTCGAAGAGCTTGATCTCGTTGGTGAAAAAACCGCGCTGCTCGAAGAGCTTGCGACCACCAAATCCGAGCTAAAGCCCAAGAAGATCATCAAGCGTTTGAAGGTCGTTGAAAGCTTTATCGATTCGGGCAACCGCCCCGAATGGATGATCCTTCAGGTCATTCCCGTGATCCCCCCCGAATTGCGTCCGCTCGTGCCGCTTGATGGTGGCCGTTTTGCAACATCGGATTTGAACGATCTTTATCGCCGCGTGATCAACCGCAACAACCGTTTGAAGCGCCTGATGGAGCTGCGCGCGCCAGATATCATCGTCCGCAATGAAAAGCGCATGCTTCAGGAATCGGTCGATGCGCTGTTTGATAACGGTCGCCGCGGTCGCACGATTACCGGCGCAAACAAGCGTCCGCTCAAATCACTGTCTGACATGCTCAAAGGCAAGCAGGGCCGCTTCCGCCAGAATTTGCTCGGCAAGCGCGTCGATTATTCGGGCCGCTCGGTGATCGTCACCGGACCGGAACTCAAGCTCCATCAGTGCGGGTTGCCGAAGAAGATGGCGCTCGAGCTGTTCAAGCCGTTTATCTACTCGCGCCTCGACGCCAAGGGTCTGTCGATGACCTTGAAGCAGGCCAAGAAGTGGGTCGAAAAAGAGCGCAAGGAAGTGTGGGACATCCTCGACGAGGTGATCCGCGAGCATCCCGTGCTCCTGAACCGCGCACCTACGCTTCACCGTCTCGGCATTCAGGCGTTCGAGCCGGTACTGATCGAGGGCAAGGCGATCCAGCTTCATCCGCTCGTCTGCTCGGCCTTCAACGCCGACTTCGACGGCGATCAGATGGCGGTCCACGTGCCCTTGAGCCTCGAGGCCCAGCTGGAAGCGCGCGTGCTGATGATGTCGACCAACAACATCCTGTCACCTGCCAATGGCAAGCCGATCATCGTGCCGTCACAGGACATGGTGCTCGGCCTTTATTACCTGTCGATGATGAAGGAAAAAGAGCCCGGCGAAGGCATGTTGCTGGCTGATATGATCGAAGTGCATCAGGCGATCGCGGCCGGTGCCGTGACGCTTCACACCAAAATCACCAGCCGCGTCCCGCAAACCGACGAGGCCGGCAATCAGTATATGATGCGGATCGAAACGACCCCGGGTCGCATGCTGCTGGGTGAAACCCTGCCGCAGAGCCACAAGGTGCCGTTCGAAACCGTCAACCGCTTGCTGACCAAGAAAGAGATCGGCGACGTCATCGACACCGTCTATCGCCACACCGGTCAGAAGGAGACGGTGCTGTTCGCCGATGCCATCATGGGGCTTGGCTTCCGCCACGCGTTCAAGGCCGGCATTTCGTTCGGCAAGGACGACATGGTCATCCCGCCAGCCAAAATCCAGCTGGTCGATGACACCAAGGCGCTCGTGAAGGATTATGAGCAGCAATATCAGGACGGCCTGATCACCCAGCAGGAAAAGTACAACAAGGTGATCGATGCATGGTCGCGTTGCGGCGATCAGGTTGCGACCGCGATGATGAAGGAAATCTCGTCGGTCAAGATCGGCGAAGATGGCCGCGAAGCGCCGATCAACTCAATCTACATGATGGCCCATTCGGGTGCTCGTGGTAGCCAGGCGCAGATCAAGCAGCTGGCCGGGATGCGCGGCCTGATGGCCAAGCCGTCGGGCGAGATCATCGAAACCCCGATCATCTCGAACTTCAAGGAAGGTCTGACCGT
>JAYVVW010000091.1:0-12091 GCA_043786595.1 Sphingomonadales bacterium
ATCCGCTGGCTGGTCGACGATGCGGCCAAATTTGTCGCGCGCGAAGTGCGACGCGGGCGACGCTATGACGGCATCATACTTGATCCACCAAAGTTTGGACGCGGCCCCGACGGCGAAGTGTGGCGACTCGAAGAACATCTCCCCGCGCTCATCGCAGACTGCCGCAAGTTGCTCGATCGTGAGTCGGCGTTCCTGTTTTTGACCGTCTATGCGGTGCGAATGTCGGCGCTCGCGATTGGCGAAACATTGCGGCAGAATTTTGCCGATCTTGGCGGCACTGTTGAATGCGGCGAACTCGGCGTGCGTGAAGAGGCGCGGAATTTGGCGCTTCCGACCGCAATTTTCGCCCGCTGGTCGCGCTAAGCGACGTTAGCATCATGCGCAAAAATTGTCCCTAAAAGGGACAGGTTGCTAATGCAGTTTCATTTCGAGTTTTTAACGACGTTTTCGCTTGGACGTTGGGTGCGTTTCGGATGATAAAGATTTTGTTAACCGAGTTCGATAGTGGTTTGGTAAGCTATGATTGTGCGAAACTGGAAGGATAAGTTCATGAAATCTTATTTGGTAGTTGCTGCTGCGACGCTGCTCGCATCGACAGCGGCACAGGCGACGACATTTGTCGAAACCGAACCCAACGACACGTTCGCGACTGCGCAGGTACTGCGGCACAATGGCACGATTTTTGTCACGGGGTTTCGCGAATCGAGCCCGACCAACGGCTTCAACGATTTTTTCAGCTTTTATGCTGCTGCGGGTGATGCGATCCGCTTTACCGTCAATACGGTCGGTGGTGGCGATCCACTCATTCAATTGCGCAACGGGCTAAACAATGTTCTAGCACAAGACGATGATAGCGGCGGCGGACTTAATTCGCTGATCAGCTTCACGATCGGTCAGACGGGTACTTATTACGGTGCCGTGCGCGGCTTCGGCAACTCAGTGTACAACTACAATCTGGGGATCACCGGCCTTACAGCTTCGCCAGGCGTTCCTGAGCCAGCGGCTTGGGCGATGATGATTGCAGGCTTCGGCCTCGTCGGTGGTGCCATGCGCCGCCGTGCAACACGTGTGAGCTTTGCCACCGCCTAATTGGGCGCTCGATTCGATATTTCGTCAGCCCCGCGGGAGCAATCCGGCGGGGTTTTTCGTGGTGGGTGTTGGTATTCATTCGCGCAGCGCACGCAGCCCCGCCCCGACGGCGAACGGCGCGATGCCCACGAGCAACAGTGACGACGCCGCAAGGAATTTGAACGCGCCCTGCGTGTCAGGGTCAAGCGACCCCGCGCCGAAGATGAGCATCGGCACCGCGAGCGGGAGCAGCAACAATCCGCTCAGCGCACCCGCGCCGCGCAGACCAGCGGTCAATGAAGCGACCATGACACCAAGCGCGGCAAGCCCCGGTGTTGCGATTATCAGCCCCAGTTCAAGCCGCATCAGCGTTTCACTGGTTAGCCCGAGCAATCCCGACGCGGGAACCGCCGCGATCATCAGCGGCGGGCCAAAGCTCACCCAATGCGACACAATCTTTGCAATGCCGACCAGTTCATCGCTAACGCCGCGTAGCGCAATCTGATCAAGCACGCCGGCGTCTGCATCGGGCGCGATCAAGCGGTCGATCGGCAGCAGGCTTGCAAGCAAAGCAGCGATCCACAAAACCCCGCCCCCCGTTTGCGCGAGCAGCGCCGCATCGGGGCCAACTCCGAACGGGTAAAGTGTTCCGACGATCAGGAAAAATATCACTGGCATCATCACACCGCCGCGACCAAAGGCAATGCGGATGTCGCGCAAGATGAGCAGCCACAGCACCCTCATGAAGTCCCGATCTCAACCAGTTGCGGAGTATCAAGCCCAAGCGCCTGATGCGACGCCGCGACGACGATTCCGCCTTTTGCGCGGTGAGCCGCCATCGCCGCGTCGAGCAGCGCTACAGACGCGGGATCAAGCCCGTTGGCAGGCTCATCAAGCAACCAGATGTCGCCTTGACTGGCGATCACGCGTGCGATCGTGGCGCGCTTACGCTGGCCTGTTGAGAGCATACGCACTGGCACAGCGGCCAGATGGGTGAGCTGCATTGCCTCCATTGCGCCGTTGATTGCGCTCTGACCTCGCCCATCCAATTGCGCCCAGAATGACAGTGCGCGGCCCAGCAGAATTTGCCGGTCAAGCGCCAGATATTCGTCGGCAAGCGCTATGCGTCCGCTGGCTCTGACCGATCCGCTGTACGGTTTGAGCAACCCTGCGATCACGCGCAGCAGGCTCGACTTTCCAGCGCCGTTCGCACCGCGCACCAGCACCGCCCCGCCCGCTTCGAGACGAAGTTCAAGCCCCTTGAACAATAGCCGATCACCGCGCACGCATGTCAGATTTTCAAGGGCCAGTTGACGTAATGACATGATCCCTGCGACATAAGCATATTATCGCAGGAGGCAAATCGCAATGATCCCGCAGCTTGATGAACATGAACGTGCCGATGCGCTCGATAGGCTTGGCGAATGGGATTATGACGATGCGCGCGACGCAATCAGCCGACGGTTCATGTTCGCCGATTTTTCTGAGAGCTTTGCCTTCATGGCGCGCGTCGCGATGCTTGCCGAAAAGCATGATCATCACCCCGAATGGTCAAATGTGTGGAACCGCGTCGATATCGTGCTGACCACGCATGACGCGGGCGGGCTTTCGCACCGCGACGTTGAACTGGCGCAGGCGATCGACGCGCTGGTCGACTGATATAATCAAATGCTCAAAACCGTCACCCCGGCGAAGGCCGGGGCCCATACGCACAGGTGATTGATTTGAAAACAACCACGCGCGGCATTTCACTGAAAAAGCGCAACGCGTCTGGGCCCCGGCCTTCGCCGGGGTGACGGACATGTTCTATCTAGGCTCGGGACAAACGGGGACAGTTTCATATCATTGAACGGTCGTAGATATATCGAAGCTTTAACGCTGGATCCAATGTTTCCGGATAAAATAGGCGACCACTGAAACCGCGATTACAAAACATACGATCACAACGCCGCCGAACGCCCAAGCCTCCTTCGCATAGGGAATGCCCTCAACATTCATTCCGAGCAAACCTGTCAAAAACGTCAGTGGCAGGAACACAAACGCGACGATTGAAATTACGAGACTGCGCGAATCGACCTGTTCGGCGTGGAGATCGGTCAGTTCGTCATGGACAATCGCCGCGCGTTCACGAACCGACTCAAGCTCTTCGGCCATCCGCGCAAATCGGTCGGCGGCATCGCGCAGGTGGAGACGGTCGTCATCGTCAAGCCAATCGCACGCAATCGCAACCAATCGTTCAAGCGCCGTCCGCTGAGGCGAAACGAACCGTCGATAACCGATCGCCTGTCCGCGCACCTGATTCACGCGCCGCCGCAGCGATGACATCTTGTCGCTTTCGAGCGCGATTTCGATCTCATCAAGCGTATCCCCCATTGCCGCGATATGCGGATCAAGGCTGCTGGTAATTTCGGTTGAATAGGCCGCGACGAGATCGCCGGGATCATGGATTTGTCCCGCGAGGAAATGGGCAATAACCGGCGCGTTTGCCGTTGCTGTTCGAAAGCAGACCGAGATAACGCGACCGGTTTCGGCCCAGAACCGCGTCGAAACGAGCGCGTCGGGATCATCTTCCGGGGTCTCGCCAAGTCCGCGCAGGTTGATGAGTGCACCTTGTCCGATACTATCGCTGCGCGGTCGTGTTTCCGATGCCGTCAGCGCGCCCCTTGCAACGGCTGGAATGTCGGACTGATCGTCAAGCCAATCAACTGCCCCTGCCTCGCGACCATCGATATGTAGCCACACGAATTCAACCTTGCCAAATGCCGCCGCCCCCTCGGCAAAGCTCACTTCGCGCACCTGTCCATTATCCCTGATAAATGCCTGCATCAGCCACGCTCCAGATAAAGTGTCAGCCCGGAATTTCGCTGGTCAGGGCACTCAGTAGACGCGTGTCGCACAGCATCGGCACGCCCCCGCGCGACAATCGCAGGCGCAACCTTCGGGTGATAGACAATTGTATCCGCACGCCCCAGCCAGCGCGCCTGTCGCAGCGTCAAATCATCGGGATCGTCGGAAGGCACGGCAAAGCGGATCAGCTGCCTTGGCTGCGATGCGCTTGGCGACCCGATCCACTTATCGACTGCGGCGAATGATTGATCTGCGACGGGATCAAGCGCGCCGCCGGGATCAAACGCGGCGTCGATGGCGCGGCGACGCTCGGCTGCGTCTGGCCAGCGCGCGCGGATGACGTCGCGATTTTCAAACATAGCCGTTGCGAGCAATCCCAGCGACGTCGGCAATAAAGTTTCAAGGCGTTGCCGTAGCGCTTTGGCAAGCCCCGCCGACGCGCCGCCCGTACCAATCGCGATGATGACAGGATCGCGGTCGACGATCGCGGGCAGCGTAAAATCACACAGCGTTGCCCGATCAACCGCGTTCACAAGGATGCCGCGCGATTTCAGCCGTTTGATTGCCGCCTCGGCAACGGCGTCATCGTCGATTGCGACGATTGCCAGCGTCGCCTGATGTGGCTCATCGACAATGATGGCTCCCGCACGTTCAAGCAGGGCGCGCTTGGCGGCGGCTGCCTCACCGTCGCCGATCAGGATCACCGCGCGCCCGTTCAGGCGCACAAATATTGGCAGGCTATGCATCAGCGCGTCACGCGCCACAGCATGAAGGGCGACTGCGGCGGCAGTGCGACGGGCGTGAGCCAGGCGGGGACACGACCGGTCGTCAACTGAACATAAAAGCCCTTGGGGTTTTGCGCCCGGTAAATTGTCGATTCAGACATATTCGGGCAGATCAGCAACAGCGTCGCGCCGTGGCGGTTGATGATCGCACGGGCTTCATCAGCCGAGCCGCGAAACACATGTTGAACATCGAGGATCGCGTCGCCGTTGCGGTGGTACGGTCCTGCAATCGCATCGTGGTGCGTCATTGTGATCAGTCTGGGGCCAAGATCGACAAAGGTGAAAATGACGGCTTTGGGCAATCGGGCGATCGGCGCCAGCGCCGGGCTGGTCGGGCAACGCGCGTTTGCCGTATTGACCTTTTTGAGGCGCGGCGTTGCCACCTTGGGATTGGGCATGAAGCCAATCGCCATCTGGATACCCATGCCCGAAACAAGCAGGAATGCAGCCGCCGTTCCCAAAACCCTGACCAGTACGCTGCGATGTGCGCGCAGTTTGGGTAGCCAGAGCCAGGCAAGATAGGTCGCGCCCGGCACCGCAAAGGTGAGCGCGCTGCCCGCCGCGCGCGTCTGCCACAACACCATCAGTGCGGAGAGCAAAGCGAGCAGCGCAACACTCGCCCACGCCGCGCCGCGTTCGTTGGCACGGTCACGCCACATCGCAAGCATGTTTCCAACCAGCCCGATCAGCAGCACCGATACCGAAAAAATCGTCGGCCAGTTCTGGCTGTAAAGCGGTTTTGCCTCGCTGATATTGCGCAGCCATAGCCGGTCGAGTTCGGGCGACACTTGTTCAGGGCGACCCAAGCAATCCGGCCACACCGTCGCAAGAAAACCGGCGACAATTGCGGCTGCAACCGTCGCCGCCAGCAACCGTGTGCTGCGACGTTCAAGCTTCAAAAATGAAAGGCCAAAAAGCAATCCGCCCGCGATCATCATCACTGACAACCACACCGGAGAGAGCGCGTCACAGCGCGGCGCACGATTTGCGTAGGATGCAAAACCCGCAAATCCGACTGCGACACCGATTCCCAAGGTCATGCCGTAGCTGCGCATCCGTTCGCGTTGCCCCGCATCGATAATCCACCGCAACCCCACCGCCGCGCCGCAAATCGCAAGGTAGAGGATCATTTCAAGCCCGATGACGAGCGAAACAACGGTTGCACCTGCGCTCAGTACGCCGCCGCGTCGGGGATTGGGATCGGACAATCCAGCGATTAGCAGCGTCAGCATTGCCAATTGCCAGCCGTGATGATCGATCCGCAGCGGCATGAACATCAGCATCGCGGTGTACGCACAGGCATAGATTGCGGCTGCAAGAATGAAACTTGGCGGCGCAACAAGCCGCCGCACGGTGAGGCCAAGGCCAATGAACGCAACAAACAGCGGGATCAGCGGCGCGATTGTTACGGCAATCTTTTCTGCGATCACTCCGCCAAAGATTGGCTTGAACAGCAACAGCAATCCAGCAATCGGCACATCAACCAGTCGGGACCAGTGCATGTCAGCGCCTGTCGGCGGATTGAGCCGGTACTGGCGTAGATCAAACCAGTCTTGCCCGGCGAGCCAGGCGCGCACCTGCATCATCCGCATATTATCATCGGTATCGCCGAGCGCGAACCACTGGATTGCATTCCAGCGCTGAACGATGAAATAGGTCGATACGACGATCCAGAACAGGAAGAGCCAAGCCTTCCAGTGGCGGGAAAAAATATCGTCGCCGTTGCTGTTCATGCCGCTGTGCGTGCCTTGCCTGTTTTCATCTGCTAAACGCGCCCTTAAAGCCTCACCGGTAAAGAACAAGACTGCTAGGATTGCCGTGATAGATAAGCTGACAGAGAACCACCGGAGCCTTATCGGCCAGATCGCTCGTTTTGGGATAACCGGCGGCTTTCTCACCATCGTCACCGCAGGCGGATATTGGGTCATTGCAACCTTTGGCGGCATTGATCCGAATGTTTCGATGGCGATCACATTCGTGATTGCTTCAGGCTTTGGCTATCTGCTGCACAGTCGTTGGAGCTTCAAAGGCCATGGCAGCCGTGAAAACGCGACCGCGCGCACGATCAAATTTGCGATTACGAATTCAACGGGTTTTCTGGCAAATCAGTTTTTCGTCTGGTTGCTTGTCAAACATATGGGTGGGCCGACATGGTGGCCGGTGCTGCCCGTCGTTTTTATCACCCCGATTGTGACATTCTCACTCAACCGTCGCTGGGTGTTCGGATAGATTTTTACGCCGCGTTAACCACAATGTGCCCAAGGATTGAATATGGCCGACGCAAACCCAATCATCCTCTCAATCATCGTCCCCGTAAAGGATGAGGAAGAAGCGATTGCGCCGTTTATTACGCGCGTAACAGGCGTACTCGATGCGCTTGATGATCCCGCCGCGCGGGCATGGGAAATTCTGTTCGTCGACGACGGCAGCACCGATGCGACACTCACCGCGATCACTGCTGCATCACTTTCTGATCCGCGCATCTGTGCCGTTTCGCTGTCACGCAACTTTGGCAAGGAACCGGCACTTTCTGCCGGTCTGGATTTTGCGCGCGGTGCCGCGATCATCCCGATCGACGTTGATCTGCAAGATCCGCCAGAAGTCATCGGCGACATGATCAAAGCGTGGCGCAGCGGGAGCGAAGTCGTTTACGGCGTCCGTCGCAACCGGCAAAGTGACAGCCTGCCAAAGCGATTGACCGCTGACCTCTATTACCGCGCGCATAACCGGCTGAGCCACGACAAAATACCCGAACATGCTGGCGATTTCCGGCTGCTTGATCGCAAGGTTGTCGATGTCATCAAGGCGATGCCTGAACGCAACCGCTTCATGAAGGGCTTGTTCGCGTGGAGCGGGTTCACACAGACGGCTGTCGAATATGACCGCGTAGAACGTAGCGTTGGCACTACCAAATTCCGCTACTGGAAACTCTGGACGCTCGCACTTGACGGCATCACTTCGGCATCAACCGTGCCGCTCCGCATCTGGAGCTATGTCGGGTTGATCGTCGCGCTGTTCGCATTTGCCTATGTCGTGTTGATCATGGCGCGCACCTTGATCACCGGCGTTGATGTGCCGGGTTACGCATCACTCATGAGCGCTATCCTGTTTTTTGGTGGATTGCAGCTCATATCGCTTGGCGTTCTGGGCGAATATATCGGACGGATCATGGTCGAAACCAAACAGCGTCCGCTGTATGTCGTCAGCAAGACTTTCGGGATTGACGCCAAGCGCTAAGCGTCACTTCGTCTTGGCGTAGCGGCCCGGCGCGTCCTCGATTGCTTTGAGCGTGCCTTGCCCCGGAACGCGCGCGCCGCTTGCTTTGACCGTTGCTGCGCCGTGCGCGCGGAGCCATTCGATCCAGTCCGGCCACCAACTGCCCTTAGTTTCAACCGCGTGCGCCAGATAATCGTCAAAGCTAGTCGCTGCGTCGTTGCGCCAAAACTGGTATTTCTGTGCTGACGGTGGATTGACGACCCCCGCAATATGCCCCGAACCAGCCAGAACAAAGCGTTTTTCCCCGGCAAAATGATCCATGATTTTCCAGACACTGCGCGCGGGCGCAATATGATCTTCGCGTCCGGCCTGAATATAAGACGGCGTCTTGATCGTGCGCAGATCGATCGGTACGCCGTCGACGACCATCGCACCCGGCTCGACCAGACGGTTGTTTTGGTAAAGATCACGCAAATAGCTTACATGCCATTTGAGAGGCAGGTTGGTCGTGTCGCCGTTCCAGTGGAGCAGATCGAACGGCGGATAATCTTCACCCAGAAGATAATTGCTGACGACATAATTCCAGATCAGATCACGACCGCGAAGCAGATTGAAAGTCGCTGCCATATAGCGCCCATCAAGATACCCGTCGGCGGCAATGCCTTCAATCATCTTGATCTGCTCGTCGTCGATGAAGACCTGCATTTCGCCTGGCTGGCTGAAATCAACCTGCGCTGTGAAGAATGTCGCGCTTTTCACCTTTGCGGCCTCGCCGCGCGCCTCAAGCACGGCAAGTGTCGCCGCGAGCGTCGTGCCCGAAACGCAATAGCCAATTGTATGGACGCTTTCGACCCCGAGCACATCACGAACGGTGTCAATCGCGTCAATCTGGCCGCGCACGACATAATCGTCCCACACAACATCCTTCATCGATGCGTCGGCGGACTTCCACGACACGATGAACACTGAAACGCCCTGATCAACCGCCCATTTGATGAAGCTTTTTTCCGGATTGAGGTCGAGGATATAATAGCGGTTGATCCACGGCGGGAAAATCACCAGCGGCGTTTCAAGTACATCCTTCGTCGCGGGTGCATAGTGGATGAGCTGATACAGCGGCGTTTCATGCACCACTTTGCCCGGCGTTATGGCAATATTGCGACCCACTTCAAATGCGTCTGGATCGGTATGCGTTAATTGTCCGCGATCAATATCGGTCAGCATATGCTCAAGCCCTTTGAGCAAATTCTGTCCGCCGCTTTCGATCGTCTTCTGGATGACGACCGGATTGGTCATGGCAAAATTCGCCGGGCTCATCGCTTCGACCATTGTCCGCGTAGCGAAAGCGATTTTTTCACGCTGCACAGCGTCGACGCCTTCAATGCTATCAACCGATTTGAGCAGGTGATCCGAAATCAGCAGATAACTCTGCTGGATCATGTCGAACAGTGGATTGGCGCTCCACTCCGCAGCGGAGAACCGGCGGTCTTTGGGCGCAGGCGCGGGCTCGCTACCCGGCGTCAGGAAGCGTTGCCATAAAGCCATACTGTCTGTCCAGAAGTCGTTGCTGGCCTTGATAAGGCTCTGCCCATCGCCAAAACCCATGCCAAAGCCGGGGAATGCTGGCATTGATGCAGGCAATTCGCCTTGCCCGTTTTTTAGCCCGTGTTCGAGCATCATTTGTTGCGCGCGACCGATCACTTGCGTCCATTGCTGCATATCTTCGAGGGTCGGGAGCTTGAAGTTCGGTTCAGTCATCTGGCTTGTCCTTACGGAATCGGTCGATCAACCATGATCATATCATCACATGCGACAAACAACAGAGTTAAGCTTCGGTTGCAATTGACAACGCACTGTTTTGATACGACTCTATCGGCTGCATCACGGGATAAACCGCGACGAGAGGCAATTTTATGACAACCGAGCATTTTGACGTGTTAATCGTGGGCTCTGGCATCTCTGGAATTGGTGCCGCATGCCATTTGCGCACCGACTGCCCCGGCAAAAGCTTCGCAATTCTGGAAGGGCGCGAACGGATTGGCGGCACTTGGGATTTGTTCAAATATCCCGGCATTCGCTCCGATTCGGATATGCATACGCTCGGCTTCGCGTTCAAACCGTGGACGCATGAGAAATCAATCGCCGACGCGCCCGCCATTCTTGAATATCTGCGTGAGACCACGCGCGAATTTAATGTCGAAAAAGAAATCCGTTTTCAACACAAGGTTACCTCAGCCAGCTTTGACAGCAGCACCGCGACATGGACGGTAGGTATTGAAACGGGCGTCAAGCATGTTGAGATGACGTGCGGTTTCCTATTCATGTGCACCGGCTATTACAGCTACACCGACCCGTACCGACCTGAATTTCCCGGCCGCGAACAGTTCACCGGCCCGGTCGTTCACCCGCAATTCTGGCCCGACAATCTTGATTATCAGGGCAAGAAGGTCGTCGTCATCGGCAGCGGCGCAACGGCGGTTACAATCGTGCCCGCATTGGCAACGAGCGGCGTCGGTCAGGTTACGATGCTCCAGCGGTCACCAACCTATTTCCTCAATCGTCCCGCCGTGGATACGTTTGCCAATATAATGCGCAAAATCCTCCCTGGAAAACTCGCATATGCGGTCACGCGCTGGAAAAACATCAACATGCAGGCGTTTTTCTACAAAACGGCACAAACAAAGCCCGAAAAAACGGCGGGCAAGCTGATCGATTTGGTTTCGGCCGAACTCGGGGCCGACTATGACGTCAAAACGCATTTCACGCCGCGCTATAAACCTTGGGATCAGCGGATGTGCCTTGTTCCAGACGCTGACATGTTCGCTGCTATGCGCAGTGGCAAGGCCGATGTGGTGACCGATGAAATCGAGGCGTTCACCGCAACTGGTATCACCCTCAAATCAGGCAAATCGCTTGATGCCGACATCATCGTCACCGCGACGGGCCTCAAGATGGAGATTATGAGCGGCGTCAGCCTGACCATCGACGGTGTGTCGCGCAAAATTGGCGACACGTTCAGCTACAAAGGCTGCATGTATAGCGACATACCCAACCTCGCATCGTCATTCGGCTATTCAAATGCATCATGGACGCTCAAAGCTGACCTTATCAGCGAATATGTCTGCCGCATCCTCAAGCATATCGACGAAACCGGTAAACCCATCGTCGTTGCGCGCCCCGATGGCATCAGCGAATCTGACGAGGGCCTGATGAATTTGAGTTCGGGCTATGTCCAGCGTTCGAAAGGCTTTGTCCCCAAGCAGGGCAATGTCGATCCGTGGATTGTCCATCATAACTATGGCCTCGACAAGAAACTGATGCGCTACGGCAAGCTTGAAGACGGCGCGTTACGGTTTGAAAAGTTGCACCGGCAATTGTCACCGCAATTTGACACAATGCCAATCGCGGCTGAGTGACGACGTGCAAATTCAGGGCAAAACGGCTGTCGTCACGGGCGGCACCGATGGCATAGGCCTTTGGATTGCGCGGCATCTGCAACGCGGCGGCGCTAGAATCATTGTCTGCGGCCGCCGACCCGATCTACTCGATGCGGCGCGGTGCGAAGGATTTGAGGCCATCACTGCCGACCTGTCGTCACCCGAGGGGGTTGCCGCATTTGCCGATCAAATCGCGGTGCGAGACATCGATATTCTGATCAACAATGCCGGTGCTGGTAGCGAATATGTCCTCGCCAACCCGGTCGATCTTGGGGCAACCGACCAAACGATCTTTCTCAACGTCAATGCACCAATCCATTTGATCACGCGACTGATCGATCAATTGAAAGCCCGACCCGAGGCCGCAATTGTCAACGTAACAAGCGGCCTTGCAATTGCACCGCGCGCGGGTTCACCGGTGTATTGCGCGACCAAAGCGGCGCTGCGCAGCTTTACCAAGGCAATCCGTTTCCAGCTCAAGAGCAGCAACATCCATGTGATCGAAGCCTTGCCGCCGGTCGTTGAAACCGCGATGACCGCTGCGCGCGCTGGAAAGAAAATGTCAGCCGAAGCCTGCGCGCGCGAAATCGTCGACGCAATTATCGATAACCGTACCGAAGCCAATGTCGGCATGGTCAAAATATTGAAAGCCGTTCACTCAGTGTCGCCGCGACTAGCCGAAGCGATCATGATCCGGTTTTAGCGCGGGATGACTTTACATTAAATCGTCTCCCCGTG
>JAYVVW010000092.1:0-1740 GCA_043786595.1 Sphingomonadales bacterium
TTCGCGACTGTTGACGATTTCGAAACTGTCGGGATCATCGACGCCGAGCGCGCGGAGTTTGTCACGCACATCATCGCGGCCAATCAGGATCGGCGTACCACAGCCGCCTTCACGAAACGCAATTGCCGCGCGCAGCACGACTTCTTCTTCGGCTTCGGCAAAAATCACCCGCTTGGGGTGTGCGCGCGCACTGTCATAGGCGAGCGTCAGCACCGACGTCGTCGGGTTAAGCCGCGTTTTGAGTTCGGTGCGGTAGCCTTCCATGTCAAGGATCGGCTTGGTCGCGACGCCGCTATCCATCGCCGCTTTCGCCACCGCCATCGGCACGACTTCCATCAGACGCGGATCAAACGGCGCTGGAATGATATAATCCTGGCCAAAGCTTGCGGTCATCCCGCCGTAGGCCGCCGCCACTTCTTCGGGCACCTGCTGGCGCGCAAGTTCGGCGATTGCATAGGCCGCCGCGATCTTCATTTCCTCGTTGATCGTCGTCGCGCGGACATCAAGCGCACCGCGGAAGATGAACGGGAAGCCGAGTACATTGTTGACCTGATTGGGATAATCCGAACGCCCGGTGGCAACGATCGCATCGGGGCGCACTGCTTTTGCGGCGGGCGGGGTAATTTCAGGATCGGGATTGGCCATCGCAAAAATGATCGGCGCCTTGGCCATTTTTTTGATCATGTGGGGGCTAAGCGCATCTTTGGCCGAAAGCCCGAGGAAAATGTCCGCGCCGTCAAGCGCGTCTTCAAGCGTGCGGCACTCGGTTTTGGCGGCATGGGCCGATTTCCATTGATCCATGCCCTTTTCACGCCCCTGATAGATTACGCCCGAACGGTCACACATGATGACATTGGCGGGCGAGACACCCATCGATTTGATCAGCGAGGTGCACGCAATCGCCGCCGCACCCGCGCCGTTGACGACGACTTTGACTTCGGAAAGTTTGCGTCCGGTGATGATGCACGCGTTGATGATGCCCGCCGCGCTGATGATCGCGGTGCCGTGCTGATCATCGTGCATCACGGGAATTTTCATCCGTTCGCGCAGCGCCTGTTCGATGATGAAGCATTCGGGCGCCTTGATGTCTTCAAGGTTGATCCCGCCAAAGCTTGGCTCCATCAAAGCAACCGCGTTGATAAAGGCTTCGGGGTCTTCGGTATCAAGTTCGATATCGATCGAATCGACGTCGGCAAAGCGTTTGAAAAGCACGGCTTTGCCTTCCATCACAGGCTTTGCCGCAAGCGCACCGAGATTGCCAAGGCCAAGGATCGCGGTGCCGTTTGAAATCACCGCAACCAGATTGCCCTTTGCGGTATAATCATAAGCGGTCGCGGGATCAGCGGCGATGGCACGGACGGGCACCGCAACACCGGGCGAATAAGCGAGCGACAAATCACGCTGCGTCGCCATCGGTTTTGACGCGATGATCTCGATCTTTCCAGGCCGCCCCGTCGCATGATAAAACAGCGCTTCGCGATCAGAAAACTGGACGTTGGATTCGCCGCTCATAAACAACCCCTCGATAGATTGGAAACACCAGCTACGCTCCGGCTGCTCCATCCTTAGGCACGAATTGGCGCTACGGGAAGATAGCGATTTGCAAGGAGTTTGGATCGGAGGGCGTTGGGCGCGTTACGTCCCTCTACCCTCGTGGGAGAGGTTAGGTGAGGGGCGGGCGACAAATATGAATCGTCATTGCGAGCGAAGCGCGGCAATCCAGCGGCACCAAAGACTGGA
>JAYVVW010000093.1:0-13611 GCA_043786595.1 Sphingomonadales bacterium
GGTTGCAACGCTAGCCGGTGCGCGGCCACTTGGCATTCAGCCTTTTCGCCGGACGATCACCCAGATCGCAGTCGATTTTGATGTGCCGCCCGATCTTCCTTTGATCAATGATATTAACGGTGCATTTTATTTCCGGCCAGAGCGCGGGCGCGTCTGGCTCAGCCCGCATGATGAGACGCCGTCAGTTGCGTGCGACGCCGCCCCCGAAGAGCTTGATATCGCGATTGCCATCGACCGGTTTGAACAGGTCGTTGATTGGCCCGTTCGCCGCGTCGAACATAGCTGGGCGGGGCTTAGAAGTTTTGCGCCTGACAGGCTGCCAGTCTACGGCTTTGATCCTGATTGCACTGGTTTTTTCTGGTTTGCAGGACAAGGCGGCTTTGGAATTCAAACGGCACCCGCCGCAGCCAAGCTCGCGGCGAGCCTGATTACCGCGCGATCACCTGACGTGCTCGTGCGCGACATTGACCCGGCACATTATGCGCCGGGCCGGATTGCGGCATGATTATTTGAGCGTGATAATCTCAGCAGACGCAGATGCCTGGACGTTTTCGATGCATTTGAGCACCGAAGCCTTGGCCGCATAGCCTTCGCTCGACGTCGCCAAAATGTTGCCATTGCCGTGACGCAGCCGCCAGCGATGCTCACCTTTTTTATCTTTATACACTTCGAATTTCACAATCCCGACTCCTCTCCAGTGTTCTGAAGTATTATGCACGCGATTTCTGGACAATCAAGGCCGCGTCACAGGCAAGCTTGTCGGCGCGCTCATTGTCCGGATCGCCCGAATGGCCTTTGACCCATGTCCAGTCGATCTTATGCCGTGCGCTCGCCTTGACAAGTTCCTGCCAAAGCTCGGCATTTTTGACAGGCTGGCGGGTAGCGGTACGCCAGCCATTGCGCTGCCAGCCGAAAATCCACTTGGTGATCCCGTCCTTCACATAATTGCTGTCGGTGCAAAGCGTGACATGGCAAGGTTTGCTCAGTGCTTCGAGCCCGCGAATCGCGGCGAGCAATTCCATCCGGTTGTTGGTGGTCAGCGTTTCACCGCCCGACAATTCTTTCTCACTGCTGCCAGACCGGATGATAACGCCCCACCCACCAGGGCCGGGATTGCCTTTGCATGCGCCGTCGGTTGCGATTTTTACTTTGGGTAGTTCGGTCATGAGGCAGCGTAATGCTCAAGCCGGGTGAGGAAGGCGAGGGGGTCTTTGCGCGTGACGAGCGCATCGGCAGGCGTGTTGAGCCAATCCCATGCGCGGGTGAGCAGAAATCGCAGGCACGCGCCGCGTGCAAGCACCGCGAACGCCGCACGTTCTTCGTCGCTCAAACCAAAGGCGGCTTCATAACCTGCGATCAAAGCGTCGCCAATCGCGGCGTTGAAGTGCAAATCAGCGCCTTCAAAACTCCACGCTGCGTGGGTGATCGCCAAATCCCAAGCGCGGATATCGGTGCACGAAAAATAGAAATCGATCAGCGCTGATACGGTGTCGCCGCGCATCAGGACGTTGTCGGGAAACAAGTCAGCATGAACCACACTGCGCGGTAAATCGGCGGGCCAGTGCGCGCGGAGATACGCACATTCCTGCGCGACGCGAGATTTCAGCCCCGGTTTGATTTGGTCAAGATCATCGCCGCAGCGCGCGGCGAGTTCGTACCAGCCTTCGGGGCCGAGATCATTGGCACGGGTCATCGGGAAATCTTGCAGTGCCGCGTGCATCTGGCCCAGCGCTGCGCCAACCGCACGCGCCTGTGCCGCACTTGGCGCTGATACCGAGAGCCCGATAGCGAAATCAATCAGCGCGATATATTTGCCATTCCAGCGCGCAACATTTTCGCCATCGCGCGTTTTCTGTGCGCGGGGCACCGGACAGCCTTTGTCGGCCAAGTGTGTGATCAGCGACAGAAAGAAGGGCAAGTCTTCACTCTGGACGCGCTTTTCATAGATCGTCAGGATATAGCGCCCTTGCGTCGTATCCACCAGATAATTGCTGTTCTCGACCCCTTCGGCGATGCCCTTGGCCGATTGCAGCGTGCCAACATCAAACTGGTCGATCAGCCGCAGCATATCTTCGGCACCGATATGCGTATAGACTGCCATCAGGTTAATCGGCGGGCGTTTGGACAGCGTTCATCGCCGCTCACCTAATCGAGGTTGCCAACAAGCGCAATTCTGCTTGATTGATGCGGATAACGCGGGTTGAAGGATAGTCATGAAGTTGTGGCGCATTTTGTGGCGAATTGTTGCGGGCTTGCTGTTGCTTGCCGTGATTGCTGCCCTGATCGCCTGGGTGCTGCGAAAGGATATCGCGCGCAACTATGTTGACCGCGAAATCAAGCGGCGCGGCGTGCCCGCTAGCTACCAGATCACCGCGATCGGCCCGTCTCGCCAGCGCCTTGAAAACATCAGATTTGGCGACGCTGCGCACCCCGACCTGACCGCCGAATGGGCAGAGATTTTGACGCGTACCGGCTTTTCAGGGGTGACGATCCGCGAAGTTCGTGCGGGCGGAGTCCGGCTTCGAGGGCGTTTGATCGACGGGCAACTTTCATTTGGAGTCGTTGACAAGCTGCTTCCCGCGCCGACCGCAAAAGCGTTCACACTCCCCGATATCGATGTTGACATTAGCGATGCGCGGATTGGTCTTGCCACGCCCTACGGCGCAATTGGCGGCCGGTTTGACGGGCGGGGGAATATCGCAAACAGCTTGAACGGAAAACTGGCCGTCACCGTACCAGCCGCCCGACTCGGTGAGAAGTGTGATGCTCTAAACGTAACGGCCTATGTCGATCTCACGACGCATGACCGGCGTATCGGAGCCAAAGGGCCACTGCGCGCGCGTTCAGTTCAGTGTGCAGGGGGACGCATCGAATCGACCAACATGCTGGTTGATGTGATCGCCGGCGAAGCGTTTGGCCGTATCGACGGCGATGTTGCGATTGAAACGGCGCGGGCGCGCTATGCCGGGGCCCTGATCGCGTCCGCGCGGGCTGCGGGCCGGGTCAAGTGGGCAAACGCTGCGTATAAGGTCGAAGGCACAGCTTCAGCAACGGGCTTCACGCCACCCTCAGCGCTACGTGCACGCGGGCTGGCAATGATCGCGCGGGCGAAGCCAACGCCACTTGGGCCGATCAGCGCGACATTATCTGATGCCATTTCAGCGTTTTTCACGGGGAGCGCGCTGTCATCGCGGTTTAGCGTTGCGGGCGACAAACGCGGCGGGCGGATCGTGCTTGATGCAGTGCGCGGGCGTAGCGTCAGCGGGGCTAGCTTTGCACTGACCGACGGTTCGACCGCGCGGTTGAATTGGCCCGACCCACGCCTTGCAGTCGAAGGCGGAATGACGCTTGTCGGCGGTGGTTTTCCCCAGACGCGAATCATATTCGATCGGCAAAGTGGTGGTCGTGCAGGCACCGCGACAATTGCGCCACTGGTGGCGGGCGGCACGCGTCTGGCGCTATCACCGTTGCGATTTGCATATGGCGCGCGCGGATTGGCGCTCGACGGCGCGGCACTGTTTGACGGTGCGATTGGCGGTGGCAGCGTTTCGGGAATGCGCATTCCACTCAAAGTGCGCGGCGGCGGATTGGCGAACGATTGCCTCGTGGTGGGATTTGATCAATTCCGGATTGCGACACTTGCATTGTCACCCGCGCGGCTTTCGCTGTGCCTCAGGGCAGGTCAGGCATTCGTCACCGCGCCGCGATTATCGGGCAGGCTTGGCGAGACGCCGCTTTTGCTGTCGGCGCAATCGGCACGAATTGTCACGGCAACGGGTGCGTTCAATTTGACAAGTGTTGGTGTCCGCTTGGGTGACGCACAGCGCATGAGCCAGCTTGATCTGGCTGCATTTGAAGGGCGCGTGTCTGCGGGAGCCGCTTCGGGCCGGTTTAGCGGTGCCGATGGTCAGATCGGCAATGTGCCGCTGTTGCTTTCAGAAGCCGCAGGGACGTGGCGGTTTTCGCAGCAAGTTCTGACTGTAGGCGGTGGCGTGAAGGTGGCAGACTCTGATCCGGCACGCCGGTTCCTGCCGTTTGTCAGCGAAGATTTCGCGCTGCGATTGGCGAATGATCAGATCATAGCGACCGGACATCTGCGCGAGCCGGTCAGCCGCGCCATCATCAGTGCGGTCGATATTCGGCACAATCTTTCGCGTGGTATGGGTAAAGCGCTGCTGACGGTCGATAAGCTCCAGTTTGGAAACGCGTTGCAGCCCGAAGCACTGACGCCGATCACGCTGGGCGTTATTGCCAACGTCAACGGGGCCGTTTCGGGCATTGGTGTGATCCGCTGGAACGTTGACGGCGTGACAAGCGATGGTCGTTTTCGCACCGACAATCTGGATTTTGCAGCCGCTTTCGGCCCGGTCACAGGGCTAAAGGGCGAAATTGCGCTTTCGGACTTGCTTGGTTTGGTGACCGCACCTGGCCAAAGCGTCGCGATTGGCAGCATCAACCCTGGCATTGCGGTGACCGACGGCGAAGTGCGGTACCGCCTGTTGCCCGGCCTCAAGGCTGAGATTGAAGGCGGGCGTTGGCCGTTTGCAGGGGGCGCTCTGATCCTTGAACCCACTGTCCTCAATCTGACGCAAAATCTTGATCGGCGCTTGACCTTTCGCGTCGAGGGTCTCGATGCCGCGTTGTTCATGCAACAGCTCGCGTTTGAAAATATTTCGGTCACGGGTAAATTCGATGGGATATTGCCGATGGTGTTTGACGAAACGGGCGGGCGAATCGAAAATGGCAAACTGACTGTGCGCGAAGATGGCGGCACGCTGGCCTATGTGGGAGAAATCTCAAATGCCAATCTGGGCCGTTACAGCAGGCTTGCGTTCGACGCGCTCAAATCGATGCGTTACAAACGGCTTACACTTGAACTTAATGGCGCGCTCGACGGCGAAATGGTGACAGTGGTGCGGTTTAACGGGGTCAATCAATTGCCACTGGCACAGACCAAAAACTTCTTTCTAAAGCAGTTCAATTCGATTCCGTTCCTGTTCAACATTACGATCAAGGCGCCTTTCCGCGGGCTGTTTACGATGTTTCGTTCATTTAACGACCCGAGCCAGTTCATTCCGACCGTGTTGCCGCCGCAGCTTGCGCCGGTGAAAGCGGAAATCGTTCCTGAAAAGCCTGTTCAGATTAAAGAAAGCGAGCCTGTGCGATGACACGCCTGATATTGACGCGCGAACGATACAATGCGAGGCGTCGGGCCATGATGAGAGCCACAACCCTGCTGATTGCTGCAAGCGCAGCGCTTCTTTCGGGCTGTGTGCAGGTATCGGCACCCGAAAAGCCGATTGAGATCAATCTGAACATCAATGTCAAGCAAGAGGTTATCGTGCGTTTGCAAAAGGATGCGCAAGACCTCATCACTCAGAATCCGGAGTTGTTTCCGCAATGACACGCACGACAAAGATTGCCGCTCTCGTCGCCACTGGACTGATCATGGCCGGTGCTGCGACTTATGCAGTTGCCCAACTGGCATCGCCGATCTCAGCCGCCTTGGCTGAAGGCGATGTTGGTGAACAAGCCGACGGTTATCTCGGGATGCGCAGCGGTGCAACCGCTGCGCTGAAAGCTTCGGTTGACGCAATCAATATCAAGCGCCGCGCTGTTTATACCCAGCTCGCCGAACAACGCGGCGTGACGATCAAGGATGTTGCGGCCGCCACGGGCTGTGAAACGCTCGCTAAGCGCGTGGGAACGGGCCGGGCCTATATGTTGCCCGACGGCGTCTGGAGGGTGCGTAGTGCGGCTCCTATCGCGCTTCCGAGCTACTGCGTTAGTTGATCGCGTTTCGCACTGCACAACGCACTGGTTGACTTGCGCGCGCCCCTTTTCTAAAGCGCCCGTGCCTTGGCGGGATTGCCCGTTTTCGTGCATGGTTAACCTATCGACCGGTTAGGGGCGTATCATCATGGCAACGATTGATCCTGTGGAGGAACCCAACGGCGTCGAAGATCCGCGGCTGGCATCACTTGATGCGCGGCTCCGCGAGGTTCAAAACGCTGAAAAGGTCAGGACAACGCATGTGTCGAGTAATCTTGGCATGACGGGCAAAGGCGCGTCTCAGGGCAACCGGGTGCTTTCGGTCTTGATCGGGTTTCCACTGGGAAGTGCGCTGATCGGCTGGTTTATCGACCGGCAGTTTGGCACGGCTCCCACGGCGCTGCTGGTGCTTTTGCTCCTCGGGGTGATTGCTGCGGGCAGGCAGATCTGGCAGATTTCCAAGGAGCGTGTGGAGTAATCCACGCCACCTTTTACAAATGTTGATTTTCAAGCGAGACAGGGGTTTACCGCGTGGCGGCCGAAAGCAAGATTGACCCGATGCACCAGTTCATGATCCGTCCCATCGGGGGCGGGGAATTGAGCGGATCGATGTTCCAGTTCACCAACAGCGCGCTTTGGATGGTGTTGGTGCTCGCTGCGATTTACCTGTTCATGATGGGTGGGATGAAGCGTTCACTCGTTCCTGGCCGTTGGCAAATGGCGGCTGAAGGCATAACAGGCTTCATTACCGGAATGCTCGCGACAAACATCGGCCCCGAAGGCAAGAAATATGTCCCGTGGGTGTTCACCATTTTCATGTTCATCCTCTTTTCGAACCTGCTGGGGATGATGCCATTTGGCCTCGTGCCTGCCGCGCATCCGTTTACCGTGACGAGCCAGTTTTCGGTCACTGGCGTGCTCGCGATCGTCAGCTTTTCGATCGTCATTCTGGTTGGTTTCTGGAAGCACGGGCTGCACTTTTTCTCGTTGTTCGTGCCGCACGGGACGCCGTTCATCCTCAAGCTACTGATTGTGCCGATCGAGTTTATTTCGTTTCTCGTGCGCCCGTTCAGCCTGATGCTGCGTTTGTTCGTCGCGATGATTGCGGGACACATTCTTGTCGATGTGTTCGGTAACTTCATCGTTCAGGGCATCAACGCGGGTGGTGCTGGCTATGCCATTTCGGCGCTTAGCTTTGTGTTCATCGCGGGCGTCAGTGCGCTCGAACTGCTCGTTTGCGCAATTCAGGCCTATGTGTTTGCGTTGCTGACATCGCTCTACATCAATGATGCAGAACATCTTCACTAGTCGTTTCAACCCTCTCTATTTCTAACAGGAGTTTATCATGGATCTCGAAGCTGCAAAAGTAATCGGTGCCGGTCTGGCTGCTATCGGCGTTGGCGTTGCTGCCACCGGCGTTGGCAACGTATTCGGTTCATTTCTTCAGGGCGCACTGCGCAATCCGGCTGCGGCTGACGGCCAGCAGGGCCGTCTGTTCATCGGCTTCGCGGCTGCTGAATTGCTTGGTTTGATCGCCTTCGCTGTTGCGATGATCATTCTTTACGCTGTTTAATATCTCACGTTCGATAGTGCCCCGGCCGCGTGCCGGGGTCGCTGATCAGGGACCGTATAATGCCCCAAATTAACCAGCTTATGCTTGCCTATGCCTCGCAGTGGTTCTGGCTCGCGGTGGTGCTCGGCATCATCTATGTCTTCATTGGCAAGGGCATGGTTCCCAAAATTGAAGCGACGGTCGATGCGCGCAATCAACAGATTGCCAGCGATCTCGAAGCCGCGCACCGTGCGCGTGCTGCAGCCGATGACGCCGAAGTGCGTTTGCAGGCAGCAGCGCTGGAAACACGCGCCGATGCCCAGGCAGTAGCGGCCGCAGCGAAGGCAAGCGCGGCGCAGGACGGGGCTAACCGCGTCGCCAAGGCTGACGCCGAAATCTCTCAAAAAATGGCCGACGCCGATGCAACTCTTGCGACCGCGCGCACGGCGGCTCTCGCAAGTGTTGCCGACATCGCAACCGAAGTGACGCAAGACATCGTTGCAAAAATCTCGGGTGCCACAGTCAGCGCGGCAAGCGCATCCAACGCAGTAAAGGCAGTTCTGACCAATGGCTGAGCAAACGCATTCTGCAACCACCGAGGTCGCCGGTACCCACGAAGCGGCCGAACCAACCGCATTATTGCTTGATGCGGGTGGCTGGGTTGCGCTTTCAATGGTCGCTGTTTTTGCGATCATGCTGTGGAAAAAAGTGCCCGCGATGATTGGCGCAGCGCTTGATAAACAGATTTCGGGTATTCGCGAACAGCTTGATGCGGCGTCGCAACTCCGCAAGGACGCCGAAGCGCTCAAGGCCGAGTATGAAGCCAAAGCCAAAACAGCGACTGCCGAAGCCGCTGCCATCAAAGCCGCTGCGGCGAAAGAAGCCGATGACATTATCGCTCAGGCAAAAGTCGATGCGACTGCGCTGATCGCGCGCCGCGCGCAAATGGCGCAAGACAAGATCGGTGCAGCCGAACGCGCTGCGATTGCCGAAGTACGTGCCAAGGCGGCAAGCGTTGCCGCCGCCGCCGCGACGATGCTGATTGCACAGGGGCATAACGCGGCTGCTGACAAACCGCTGATTGATGCTACGATTGCGCGTCTGAATTGATTTGAATAGGATTGGTCTGATGAAACTCACAGCTTTTACAATTATTGCAGCGCTTACTTTGGCGACACCGGGTATCGCACAACCAGCACCGACCGTGGAGCCAACCCCCACAGCGCAGCCAGCCGCAGCGCGGCTGATCGATTCGTCGATCGAATCGCTTGTCGCCAATCCTGCGACCAAAGCCGTAGTCGACGCTAATTTTCCAGGTATTGAGGCGCACCCCGCCTATGAACAGTTCAAGGGCATGTCGCTCGTTCAGGTTCAGCCCTTTTCAAATGGCGTGATCACCGACGAAGCCATCGCCAAGGCAAATTCAGAACTCGCCGCGATCAAATAGACGCGCGCTAGCAGTGCCTCTGGCGCATCGTACGTGGCTCGCCTAAACAGCCGCAATGTCAACGCCTGACGCCCCCGATCGATTTCACGAAGACCGCGCGACCTACACCGTCAAAGGATCGGAACTACCCGATCTCGACGCGGGGATCGCTGCGATTCGCAACGTCTGGAAAACGCTCCCCGTCAAGCCTGGCGTTTACCGGATGCATGATTCGCGCGGCGACGTGCTTTATGTCGGAAAAGCACGCGCGCTCAAAAACCGCGTAAGCAATTACACGCAGGTTGATCGTCTTCCCAATCGCCTGCGCCGGATGATCGCACAGACGCGGTCAATGACGATTGTGACGACCAACAGCGAGGCCGAGGCGCTGTTGCTTGAGGCGCAACTGATCAAGCGCTACCGGCCTGCCTACAACGTGCTGCTGCGCGATGATAAAAGCTTTCCATTCATCTTGCTCCGCGCCGACCATGCGTTCCCACGCATCCAGAAACACCGTGGTGCCCGGCGGTACAAGGGCAATTATTACGGCCCGTTTGCAAGTGCCGGATCGGTCAATCAAACGCTCAATGCACTGCAAAAGCTGTTCCTGTTGCGGAGTTGCAACGACAGTTTCTTCAGCAATCGCGACCGGCCCTGTCTATTATACCAGATCAAGCGCTGCTCAGCGCCTTGCGTTGGCCGTATTGACCCGGTCGCCTATGCCGAGCTGGTAAGCGACGCCAAAGCCTTCCTAGGCGGCAAATCGACGCAGGTGCAGAGCAAGCTTGGCGCACAGATGGAAACGGCGTCGGCTACGCTTGATTTTGAAAGTGCCGCAATCATGCGCGATCGGCTTCGCGCGCTGACCTTCATTCAGGGCAGTCAGGCGATCCATGCCGAAGGCGTCGGCGATGCAGACATCTTCGCTTTGGCGCACAAACAGGGGGCAATGAGCATCCAGGCGTTTTTCATTCGCGGTGGGCAAAATTGGGGGCACCGCGCGTTTTTTCCAACGCACACGCAGGACGTTGACGAAGCCGAAGTGCTGACAAGCTTTCTTGCGCAATTTTATGAAGATGTGCCGCCGCCGCGCTGCATCTTGCTCGACCGGATATTGCCCGAGGCCGATCTACTCGCCGAAGCGCTGGCGCAGCGGGCCGGGGGTAAGGTGACCATCCAGCAGCCGCAGCGCGGCGATAGGGTCAAGCTGATCCGTCAGGCGACGCGCAATGCCGAAGAAGCACTCGACCGCCGCCTTGCCGAGACGACGACGCAGGGCAAGTTGCTGCGTGAAGTCGCCGAATTGTTCGAACTGTCCGAACCGCCACAGCGGATCGAAGTCTATGACAACAGCCATATTCAGGGAAGCAATGCGCTCGGCGCAATGATTGTCGCGGGGCCGGAAGGGTTCATCAAAGGCCAGTACCGCAAGTTCAACATCAAAAATCCTGACACTGCGCCGGGCGACGATTTTGCAATGATGCGCGAAGTGTTCGGGCGGCGTTTCCAGCGCGCACAGGATGAAGATCCAGACCGCGACAAGGGCGACTGGCCCGATCTTGTCCTGATCGACGGTGGCAAGGGGCAGATGAGCGCGGTCAAAGACGTGCTTGATGACATGGGGATTGAAGACGTCGCGCTGATCGGGGTTTCAAAAGGGCCCGATCGTCACGCGGGGCGCGAAACATTTCATTTCCCCGATGGCAGAGCGTTTGATTTGCCCGTCGGTGCGCCTGTTCTATTCTATCTCCAGCGATTGCGTGACGAGGCGCACCGCTTTGCAATCGGCGCACATCGCAGCAAACGGAGCAAAGCGATCACCGCCAGCCCGCTCGACGATGTGCCGGGGATCGGCCCTGCGCGAAAGAAGGCACTGCTGATGCATTTTGGAACCGCGCGCGCCGTGCGTGACGCATCGCTTGATGATCTGGCACGGACGCCGGGGGTATCAGAAACAGTGGCACGGACGGTGTATGATTTCTATCATACGGGTGGATGATACGCTGCCAACAAATAATGCTGCATTGCACAAAAATTGACTTGAACCGCGTCATGCGTTGCCTATCTTGTAACGATGACGAACCAAATTCTCCTCGAAGCGATCGCGTGTAAAAAATGCGTTGTGGCAACGTATAATCGAACACGGATGACGCTCGCACCGCATATTCTTTATACCAAGAATGATGCGCTATATGTCGATGCCGTGACACTCGCGCGTGATGGCCGCAAACCCACAAAGATGAAACTGGGTTCTTTTAACCTTGCAGGGCTCAAGGACATATCGCTTGAGCAGGCGCATTTTCGGCACGACCGCCTGTTCGATCCATCGTTGCTTCGTTATGCGGGGGCCACTCTGTTCGCTGTCGCGTGAAGCGGGCCAAGTGACCTTGGTGGGCGCTGACGGGCTCGAACCGCCGACCCTCTCGGTGTAAACGAGATGCTCTACCAACTGAGCTAAGCGCCCCTTTACGGGAGCGACGCCCCTAGCCCGAACTAGCAGGCATGCGCAAGGGGGTTCAGACCGAAAGCCCCCCAAGGCGTTTTGCCGCCATGAAATATGTCGCCATGGCCTGCGCGGCTTCGTCTGATAGCCGGATGAAGATGCGGCGCCCGTCAAGCGGATCAGCGCAGCGTTCAAACAGCCCATAGTCGCTCATCGTCTTGATCCACCGCAGCGCCGTCGTCGGCGGAACCGAAGCGGCGATACAAAGGCTTGACACCGCGACCTGCTCATTGTCGAGGCGCGCAGCCATCAAATCGAGCAGCATGTCCCAAGCCGGATCGGCAAAAAGCTCGGGCGCGAAGAAATTGGCGCGCAACCGGCGCAGGCGTAACAACGCGCGGATTTCGTTCGCGCTTGGCATCGTCGTATTGGGAAAGCTTGACGGTTGCGGTGCAAATGCCACAGTGGGCGATCGCAACTGTGTTTCATCGAGATTGGCAGGATCGGGCGCTATGCTCGCTTGTGTGACGTCGCGAACGGCTGCGAGTCCTGCGAGCGCGCGCGCAATCCGAGAAACTTCGTCGGCCAGTCGTTTCAAACGGACGCTTTCTATTTCACCGCCAATATCTTGGAACGCGATTGGCTTGGCCCGCCACGCCATCATGAGCGCGTCAATCCGGTCGGCGGCGTCGGGCTGACATAGCAGCGTGACACGATCGTTGGCCAATTGCGGCGCGACAAGATCAATCATGTCGATCGGCGCTGAAATGATCAGTGCGGCATCTTCACGCGCTGCGAATTGTACCGCGCCGTCAATCAAATGATCAAGTGCACTGCCATGATCGCGTTGGCAACCGCCTGATGATGTAGCCTTGATTTGCCTTGCGAGATTTCAAGCGTAGCTGCGATCCGGCCACCGCTTGCAATCGCCGCGTCAGATGCGGCAGTTCGCCCTGCGTCACTGTCTGCGAAAATCAGCGCAATGGGCGCGTGAGTGTTCACATCCTCACCGGGATATTGCATGTTCATTTGGCTTGACCTTTGTCTTGTGCCGTTTGCGATCTGTTCGCTTGGAACATGCTTTCAATATGGATCAATGTCATCCGATATTGTCGCCAAAGCGGAGGAATTGTAAATCAAAGCCCGCAACTGCGCGAGTCGCGCCGCATTTGGTCGTACGGGCCAATCTTGGGGCTGTCCCAAATCAATAATCCCATCCGTTTTGGACTGAACGGACAGGATCACATTATGCCAACGCGCAATGAAACTGACCCATGCCAAACTCCCGTTCCCTGAGCTTGTCGAAGGGTAGTGCTTTCTTTTCATCAACATCACCGACGAAGTGCAGCCCTTCGACAGGCTCAGGGAACGGAGATAGATCCACATCATCGCACCGAAGTGTTAATGTGCGAGTGCTTTGTTGATATCTTCGACCATCTTTTTGGCATCGGCCAAAAGCATCATGGTTTGATCCATGTAAAACACGTCATTGTCGACGCCCGCATAGCCAACGCCGCCCATTGATCGTTTGATGAATAGCACGGTCTTGGCCTTTTCAACGTCAAGCACGGGCATACCGTAAATCGGCGACGTCTTGTCAGTTTTGGCGGCTGGATTGGTGACATCATTTGCGCCGATCACGAACGCAACGTCGGTTTGCGCGAAGTCGCTATTGATATCCTCAAGTTCGAACACGTCATCATATGGCACGTTGGCTTCGGCTAGCAGGACGTTCATATGGCCCGGCATGCGACCCGCTACGGGGTGGATGGCATATTTGACCTTTACGCCTTGCTTTTTAAGGAGATCGCCCATCTCGCGCAGCGCGTGCTGCGCCTGTGCGACGGCCATGCCGTAACCCGGGACGATGATCACCTGATCGGCCTGCGACATCATGTAGGCGGCATCTTCGGCCGATCCGCGCTTCCACGGGCGGTCAATCTTGGCGGCACCACCGGCGGCGTCGGGCGCGGCACCAAATCCACCTGCAATCACACTGATGAAGCTGCGGTTCATCGCGCGGCACATGATGTAGCTGAGGATCGCGCCCGACGATCCGACCAGCGCACCGGTGATGATCATCGCGCTGTTGTGCAGCGTGAACCCCATCGCCGCCGCAGCCCAGCCCGAATAGCTGTTGAGCATCGACACCACGACCGGCATGTCGGCGCCGCCGATCGGGATGATCAGCAGGAATCCGATCGCGAAGGCGAGCGCGGTGACGGTCCAGAAAATCCACGGCGCCTGCTCCTGGGTGAAGTAAGCGATCAGCCCGAGTATCGCGACCAGCACCGCCAGGTTGAGGACGTGCCGCAGCGGCAGCAGGATCGGCGATCCGCTCATGTTGCCGTTCAGCTTGAGGAACGCGATCACCGACCCGCTGAACGTGATCGCGCCGATCGCGACGCCGAGCCCCAT
>JAYVVW010000094.1:0-5561 GCA_043786595.1 Sphingomonadales bacterium
TCCCACACAGGCCATATTGTCTCAAAAATATCCATATTTATCAATGGATTAGACAAATCCAAAGATTTTGGAGCGGGCGAAGGGATTCGAACCCTCGACCCCAACCTTGGCAAGGTTGTGCTCTACCCCTGAGCTACGCCCGCTCGGCGTTTGCCCGGCAGAACCGGGCGGGTAAGGCGCGGCTGTTAGCATTCGATTCCCCATACCGCAAGCCTTTCGCGATTTTCTTGTGCAGCCCTTGGCAATGGGGCATGTCGCGCCCCATATAGGCTAGAACGCGGAGGCATCATTGGCGAGTTTAGGATTAAGTGCAGCGGAACGCGCTGCTGTCGAAAGTTTCAAGCAGGATGTGATCGAGCCATCGATGACGAGCCTCGTCATCATCGATTTCTGGGCTGAATGGTGCGGGCCGTGCAAGGCGCTGACCCCGGTGCTGGAAAAGGTGGCCGCCGACTATGCCGACCGAGGGGTCAGGCTTGTCAAGGTCAATGTCGACGAAAACAAGGCGATCGCCGCGCAGTTTCGCGTGCAATCAATCCCAACTGTTTATGCGGTGTTTCAGGGGCAGCTTGTCGCCGATCTGACGCCCGCCCGCACCGAAGCCCAGCTTGGCAAGATGCTCGATCAGATCCTCAAACAGCTTCCCGTCGCAGGTGAAGCGCAGTCGCTTGAAGCCGAGATTGAGCCGCTGATCGTAATGGGTGAAGACGTGCTGGCAGGCGGAGACGCGCCGCGCGCGTTGCAAATCTTCGCGCAGATCGTTGACATGGCGCCTGATCATCCGGCCGCTCTGTCGGGCCTCATCCGCGCACAGGTGGCGAGTGGCGATCTCGATGCTGCTGACGGGCTCATCGCGACGCTTTCACCAGAACTGCTCGCCAACGCGGCGGTGGCGCGCGGCGTGTCGGCCTTGGCGCTTGCGCGCGCTGCCAAGCCGGTTGATGATCTCGCGGGCCTTGCCGCGCGCGTTGCCGCCGCGCCCGACGATCACGCGCTGCGGTTTGAACTGGCAGGCGGGCTGATGGCGGCAGGCGACCGTGACGGTGCCGCAGACGCGCTGTTCGCGATCATCGCCGCCGACCGTGACTGGAACGAAGGCGCGGCGCGCGCGCAATTACTCACACTGTTCGAAGTCGTCGGCGTCGTCGATCCGTGGGTGAGCGCACAGCGGCGGCGCTTGTCGGCGATCCTCTTCACATGACGACCAGGACACTCACCCGCATGTCGGCGTTTCCGCTGACGGGCGCGCTGCTATTCCCCCGGATGCAATTGCCGCTGCACATATTCGAGCCGCGTTACCGCGCACTGGTATCCGATGCGATGGCGCGCGACCGGCGGATCGCGATGATCCAGCCGCGCCACAGCGAAAGCGGCGGAATGGGTGAAAAACCGCCGCTGTTCCAGACCGGCTGTGTCGGCCATATCGCGCAGGTCGAGGCGCTTGACGACGGCCGCTACAACCTCGTCCTCGAAGGCGTGTCGCGCTTCACGCTGGTGCGCGAACTTGATGTGACAACTCCGTTTCGCCAGATCGAAGGCATTTTCATCGACGATAGCGAAGACCCCGGGCTTGGCATTGCCGACCGAGCCAGCGTTGAGATCGAAGCGCGTAAATTCGCAATGTCGCAGGGCTATGTCGTCGATTGGGAAGCGGTGACGCGGCTCGACGATGAAGCGCTGATCAACGGCATTGCGCAGATCGCGCCGTTCGACGTCGCGGCGAAACAGGCGCTGCTCGAGGCGACGACACTGTCTGACCGGGCAGACCTGATCGTCCAGCTCATGCAATTCTTCGGCCGCCACGACGGCGATGACCGCGTGACGCTTCAGTGAACGGGCCGGAACCCGCGGAAAGGATCGACGATGCGCTCCTCGCGCTGCTGGTTTGCCCGGTAACGCGCACGGCGCTGATCTACGACACGGACGCGCACGAACTGATTTCGCACGCTGCGGGCGTCGCCTACCCGGTGCGGGGCGGCGTGCCCGTAATGCTGATCGAAGAGGCGCGGGTCATCGCGGATTAGCGCTGGCGCTTGTTCTTCCGAACAAAATAGGATCATAACCCTTGACATGTGGGAACATAATACATACATAGCACATAAGCGGCTGAGAATCGCGACATCGGAGACGGCCTTTTGAGGCGCCAGCGAGGGACGATCCTTTTGTGAAAAATGAAGGGGGAGGTGTGTTTGGCGTTTGCGAACATTGTCTGTTGGTGGCTACAGGCATCGTAACGTTTTGAGTGTAGATTTCAGAAAACCACACGTCTACCAATGGCCGGAGTAATTCGGTCGGTCTCAACAGGGCAATCACTTTCCATGAACCTCATGCAAGCCCTTTCCAGAGCAAAAACTGAGGAAGATGTAAAAGACGCCTATATCAAGGCGCTCGGGCTGAAATCTTATTTCAAGGGGCTGGTCGACATTCAAACCAACGAAGTCTGGTTTGAGGCGAAGGAAGCATCCACCCCGCCGATTGTGATGTTCGCCCAGTTACTGGTTTATGTGCGCGCGGCGCAAAAAAGGGGCGAGCCGATCCCTGCCTTCCTTGCGGTGATCGACCGTAGCAAGGCTGCGATCATGCCGACCGAACATGCGCTGCCGATCTTTGACGACAATAGCATCGACTGGCCTAAATCGGGCTCGGCAGCGGGCAGGGAGTTGGCCGTACAAATCGCGTCGTACGTCGAAGCGCATTACGTGGTGTATGACATCGCCAACCACGAACAGTCGTTCATTGATGCGGTAACTTCGGCGATCAAGGAAGGGCGGATCATCCGCACGCCGATCACGCCGGATAATCTGCGTCAGGTGTTCGACAAATGGGTCATCATGGTAGGCAGTGAGCTTGGCACCGTCGATCCTTCCGATTTTGCCGTGCTGTTCTTCGCCGATATCATGCACGACGGCAAGAATGAGGCGATGACCAAGTTACCAGCGCGATTGCTGTTCAACGGCGACAAGCCCGTGTTCATCCTGAACGGGCAGCAATATGAACTGGCAAGCGAGCGTGGCTATCGCAACTTCTGGGCGATCTATCACCGTCCGCCCGAACAGAAGCACCGGCACTATCTGCTCGAACGGCGCGACAGCTTGCTGCCGATTGACGAGCAGAAATTCAAGGGTGCCTATTACACGCCGCTGCATATTGTCGATAAGGCCTATGAGCAGCTCGTCGCGACTCTCGGTAAAAATTGGCAGGATCGTTACATTGTCTGGGACATGTGCGCTGGAGTCGGCAATCTGGAAGCAAAGCACAGCAACCTGCGCAACGTGTATATGAGCACGCTCGATTCTGCCGATGTCACGATTATGAAGTCGAACCCGGCCTTCGCTGGGGCGACAATATTTCAATATGACTATCTCAACGACGATGTGACCGATTTCGGCGAGATTGATTACAACCTGTCGAATAAGCTTCCGGCCGAACTGCGCCAAGCGATTGCCAACGCGACGGAAGGCAAGAAGGACGCGAAGAAGATATTGGTGCTGATTAACCCGCCTTATGGCGAGGCCACGGGTGGAGGTAACGCAGTCGTCCATGCCGTAAGTAGCAATAAGACGGGAGTTGCAAATACGCTATTCAGTAAGACTGGAATGGCGGCATACGGTAAAGCGACAAATGAGTTATTCACTCAATTTGTCGCGCGCATCGATGTTGAAATTCCAAATGCTAAATTAGCAATGTTCAGCACGCTCAAATATGTAAGTGCTCCAACATTGGAAGAATTTCGCAGCGTCTGGAAACCAAAATATTTGGGCGGATTCGCGATTCAGTGCCGTGTCTTCGATGGGCTAATTGGCGATTTTCCAATCGGGTTTTTGATTTGGGACACGAACTCAAAAGGACCGATAGAACGCGTAAACGTGGATGCCCTCGATAGGAGTGGCAATATCATTGGTGAAAAGACGTTTCTGAACTACGATGGGTTGCCGTTGCTGACAGATTGGGTTGCAAGGCCCGCCTCGAACGGCTTGGAGTCTGTTCCGCTCAAGAATGCGATCGTGCCAGCTACGGCCACCAAGGATTTACGCGGAAGTCGCTGGTCGAAGGATGCAATTGCCTGGCTCAATTGCGCCGGAAACGACCTCCAAAATGCGGGTTCCAAGACGATGCTGTTGTCGTCGGGTTACGGAAGCGCGCGTGGCTTCTTTGTGAACGCAACCAATCTCTGGCAGGCGGCCATCGTCTTCGCAGTGAGGATGGTCACTCCGCACACATGGCAAAACCACAACGACCAATTCCTGCAACCGTCGCAGCCACTGATGGAGGAGTTCAAATCAGATTGCCTGATCTGGATGCTGTTCGCGGGCAAAAACCTCTCCGCCGGGGCGGACGGTTTGCGATGGAACGAGAGCGATTGGTCTCTGGTCAACCATTTCATTCCCTTCACTGAAGCCGAAGTCGGCGCGAGCGGGCGTTTCGAATCTGACTTCATGGTACGCCACATGGCGGGCATGACATTTTCTGCCGAAGCAAACGCTGTCCTCAATGAAGGGCGTAAGCTGTGGCAGCGCTTTCACGCCACGATATTCCCGCGCAAGATCAGGGATGAGCTAAAGCTCAACCGCGCCGATGCCGGATGGTATCAAATTCGCAAGGCGCTTGAGGCTTATGGTGACACCGAACTGACCGATTTCGATCCGTTCAAGACAGCTTATGCGGCTCTTGGGACGAAATTGCGACCAATGGTATTCGCACTGGGGTTTTTGCCAGAATAGTCTGGCCGATAAGCTCCAAGCCGCCACCTGCTCAAATCATCAATTTCCGCCGCGCCTCACCTATCAACCACGCACTGAGCAAGGCGTAATTTTCGACCGACCCAAGTTGTCGTCATTGCGAGCGAAGCGCGGCAATCCAGTGCTTTAGAGCGCGATGACTTTAAGTCGAACCACCACCGTTCGTGTCGAGCCCTTCGACTTCGCTCAGGATAAACTTCGGCCAAGTGGCCGAAGTCGAGACACCTGAGTGCGCTGCACATCCCTCGACTTCGCTCGGGACAAACGGTTCAACCTAAAGTCACCGCGCTCTAGTGTTTCCGCCAGATTCTGGATTGCCGCAGTCGCTTCGCTCTTTCGCAATGACGGATAACGGCGACACCCATCCCCCCTTCACTCCGCCGTAATCGCCATCGGCACTCCTTGCGGCCCGCGGATGACGGTGCCGGGTGTTGGGCCCTGCATGATGCCGTTGCGGAAGGTGATCTGGCCCGATTTTACCGTGGCGACATAGCCGTCGGCTTTTTGCAGCAGGCGTTTGCCGCCTGCGGGAAGGTCGAACGCGAGCCAGGGTTTGCCCAGTTTGAGCGCATTCATGTCGATCACGTTGGCGTCGGCAAGATAGCCGGGTTGCAACAGGCCACGGTCGCTCATCCCGTACAGCATCGCGGTATCGCGGCATTGACGCTTGATCGCGTTTTGAAGGCTGATCCGTGCCTTCTTGCGGTCACGCACCCAGTGCTGGAGCATGAATGTCGGCGAGGCGGCGTCGCAGATTGTGCCGCAGTGCGCGCCGCCATCGGACAGCGAGTTTACGGTATCGTCGCTTACCTGCAATGCTTC
>JAYVVW010000095.1:0-22255 GCA_043786595.1 Sphingomonadales bacterium
CACCCAAAAACATCAAATCCCCATAGTCATCACACTGCCCAACGCGGGTTCTTTCCTCCCGGACTTTCGTACGCCTCACGGCGCCCGAAACTCTTCAGGGGAGCGGACTGGCAGATTTTGCGAACAGAACATCGAAAGCTGCCGTTCGCTAAGGAACACCTGAATGGAAGGGCATTCCGAGGGAATAGCATCAGGTTGCAAAATCTCAGCAATGTTCCCATCTAGATTCTGTGCCAGAGAACAAGAATCAGCATTTCGTCCCAAAGGCGCTACTGAAGCCTTTTACTGAGGAGTGTCGAGGCAAATCTATCGATATGCTTCTGCTGAAGTTTGGTGAGATCAGAGAGGGTGTCAGCGTTTCAGATCAATGTTCGAAGCCCTATTTCTACGGAACCGACCCCAAACTTGAGAACGCTATTCAAACACAAGAAACCTATTACGGCATGGCTCGTACCGCGATACTGGACGGCAGTTTTCCTGCGAGTGATCCGGACAAAAGGCAATTTTTGAAGCGGTTTATTCTGTTCCAGCATGACCGAACGCTTTCGAACGTCCTGCATGGTACAGATGCCCTTAAACAACTGCGCAAGGGCTTGACGCGACTACCCGACGCTCAACTTGAACCTATGCCCGATCGACGCACGGTAACTCAGTATGCAATGCAGGCGTATGTCGATAACATGCCGATGTTGGACGACCTTTCAATTTGCTTTCTCCGCAATAGGACGAAGATTGATTTTGTAATAGGTGATCATCCGGCCATCCATACGAACCGATGGCAGCTTCAGCGGCAAAAGCGATCAAGTTTTGGTCCCGGTCACGCGGGAACAATCTTCTTGATGCCGGTTTCTTCTCGAGTGTCTGTGATGCTGTACGACGGCGATATTTACGCTGTGGGGAGGGCTGGGCTGTGGCTAGACATTGTCAAGGACGCTGACGCTGAGATCATCAATAAATTGCAATTTTCAAATGCAAAGTCGGCGATCTATCTCTCCAACGTCTCTGACAAAACGCATCTCAACAGACAATTTGCCGATTTCCGATCAAGCTGGCCCCAAGAGTTGCGTAGCAACACCTTGCACGTCGGAGAATTGGCTGAGGAACTGGATGACTTTAAAAAATATACCGTTTTGTCGGACGATCAAATCCCGGATGGTTCTGAGCTATTTGTCCACGTTCAGCAACAACATGCAGAGCCGCCTCAATGGCCTTCTTTTATGCGCTATCGCAGCAATCCAAGGTTCGTGGATACGAAATCAGGTCGAGGATTCATCCGTCGGCACACTGCATCATGGCATCATGGTTCGGAATGGTTTTAATCGCCTTGCCAGAGCAAATCTAAGCAAATTGGAAATTGGGTGGCTGTTTTAGGGAATTCCGCAAAGGGAACTCAACGACCGAAAACTTGTCGGGAGCAGCCCTCTCCACGTCGGCCCGTGCTAAACACGGGCTTAGGCTTTTCTTCGGCGTGGCTGGTCGGAAAGGAGCCTAGCCCCGTGTCAAGCACGGGGTGACGATAGGGTTATGTCCGCTTTTGAAGGTCTCAAGTCGCTGAACAAGCAACCGAAAACTCCTCGGCTCCTGCCATCCGCACTCCACTTATCCCATTACCGCTTGCGGAAGGGGCTAGGGGTGGTTCAGTTGGACGGAAAATGTCGCGGTGGCATGTTGATCAATGACACTCGCCCACCCCCGGCCCCTCCCGCTTGCGGGAGGGGAGAAGTAGGCCCACCTTGTTCACCGCATTGTCGGCGACGAGCAGCGCGCGTGACGGTTTTGCTCCCGCGTTAATCAAAAACAAGCCTCTCGCCACTAATCCCACACGTATCGGGACACACAGCCACCGGGAGCCACAGGAATGAAGTTCGTTTTACTCAAGTCGCACGGCGGCAATTACATGGTGGTGGTGGCGAACGTCGCTTATTTGCGCACCGATGAGAATGGCCAGACCAAGATCGGGCTGGTTGGCGGCGATTCGATCCTCGTTGCAGGCGGCATCGAAGAAACCGCCGCGACAATCATGGCGGGCTGAGCAGCGCGCCGCCTTGTGCTACTCGTTTAAACCGCCACCCCTTGCAGTAACCTAGGCAAATCGCCGTTCATTCCGCGTGCCTCGGCCATGAACAGCGATTTGAGCGGCGTGATTTTTCCAACGGCACCAAGGCCAAAGCGGCGGATTGCAGCGGCGGGGCGACCGGGGATGCCAAACAGGCGATTGAGGCCGTCAGTCGCGACTGAGACGAGCATTGTATCAAGCCCGCGCCAGCGTTCGTAGCGTTTGAGCAGTTGCGCGTCGCCGAGATCGATGCCCATCCGCGCGCCTTCGACGAGGATCTGGGTGAGCGCGGCGACATCGCGGAAGCCAAGGTTTAGCCCCTGCCCCGCGATCGGATGGATGCCGTGCGCGGCGTCCCCCACCAGCGCGAGACGTTCGCCGGTGATGTGTGCCGCGTGGTGGAAACCGAGCTTGTAGCTTGACCGCGGGGCTGCCATGCTGATCGTGCCGAGCAAGCCGCCGGTGCGCTTGGCAATTTCGGCCACGAACGCGCGTTCTGAAAGCGCAAGGATGCCCGCCGCGTCGTCTGGCTTGACCGTCCAGACAAGTGCCGAACGCGTGCCGGGCAGGAGCGGGAGGAGCGCAAACGGCCCGGCGGGAAAGAAGATTTCATGCGCGACATTGCGGTGATTGATACTGTGGTCAAACGCCGAAATGATCGCGGTACCATCATATTTCCAGTGCGCAACATTGATCCCGGCCAGCGTGCGCATCGGCGAATTGCGTCCTTCGGCAGCGATCAGCAGCGGCGCTGCCAGCGTCTCTCCATTGTCGAGCGTGACCTGGACGCCGTGCGCGTCTCTTGCGACCTGGCTCGCCTTGCGCGGAACGTGGAGCGCGACATTTGCTGCGCGCGCGATCCGTTCGCGCAGCACACGGCGCAGGATGCGGTTTTCAACCATGGTGCCAAGCGGTTCATCATCCGAAGGCGTCGTAAAATCGAGCGCGCCCTTTTGCGGGCCGTCACGCACTTCGATCGTGTGGATCGCACAGCCATACGGTTTGAGCGCTTCGCCGACGCCGATCATATCAAGCATCCGCCAGCTAGCGCTTGCAACCGCACTCGCGCGCCCGTCAAAATCGGCGGACAGCGTCTGTTCGGCAGGCATCGGATCCACGACCGCACTGCGCAGCCCGTAATGATCAAGCGCAATCGCGAGCGTCTGGCCGATCAGCCCGCCGCCAAGGATGATGATATCGGTTTTTTCCATGTCTCTGGTTTAGTGCGTGATCGCGCGCGGCGAAAGCCAAATCAAACCGCCATCGCTTCAGCAGCAAGCGCTTCGGCTTCGATCAACAGGCTATCGTCGGTATCGGGGCCAGCCACGCGCTCTCGCCCGATCAGAACGAGTACCGGCACGGCAAGCGGCGAGACACGGGGCAAGTGACAGTGGACAAGCGTTGCGCCTGCCCGGTCAAGCAGCGCGCCCAGACGGCCAACGTCGGTCATCCGCGCGCGGGCATCGGCCCATGCGGCTTGCAGCAAGATATGATCGGGCTCGTAACGGCGCAGCACATCGTAGATCAGATCGGTTGAAAAGGTCACCTGACGCCCGGTCTTTTTCTTGCCGGGATGCTGCCGCTCAACAAGCCCAGAAATCACCGCAACCTCGCGGAATGCGCGTTTGAGCAGTGCGCTGTTTTCTACCCATTCGACAAATTCGTGCGTAAGAATGTCGGACGAAAACAGCGGCGCAGGATCATCGACGGGCTTCACGCTCCACACCGCAAAGGCATAATCGCTCGCAACAAAACCGACGGGTTGGAGCCCGCGCTGCTCCATCCGCTTGGTGATCAGCATCGCGAGCGACTGGTGCGCGTTCCAGCCTTCAAAACTATAGACCACCATATAGTGCAACCCGTCGCGCGCGAACGTCTCGACGAGCAATTGATCGGCTGCGGGCAATACCGAACGCAGCGCCTGCATCTCAAGCCAGTCGCGGACATCGGCGGGGAAGCGCACCCACTGGCTGCGATCGGCGAGATAGCCGCGCACACGGTCTGCCAGATGCGTGGTGAGCGGCATCCGCGCACCCATATAGCTTGGGATTTGCGCCTTTTTCGCGGTTGCGCGGACGATCAGATCGGTCGCGTCGATGCTTTCAACCTCAAGCGCCATTCCGGCAAAGAAGAAGCGATCACCCGGCACAAGCGATGCCGCGAAATATTCGTCAACCTGGCCAAGCCGCCGTCCGTTTCGGAAACGCACGCTGAGCATTGGCGAATCGACGATGATGCCCGCGTTGAGCCGGTGCTGGCTGGCAAATTTGGGGTGCGTGACGCGCCACAGGCCGTCCTTATCCTGCGTCAACCGGCGGAACTTGTCATACGCCTTGAGCGCATAGCCCCCCGTCGCGATCAGGCCGATGACACGCGCCAACGTTTCGCTGTCAATCCACGCATAGGGCTGTGCGGTTTTGATTTCAGCAAGCAGCGCTGCTTGATCGAATGGGGCCGCACAGGCGCACGCCATGATATGCTGCGCGAGTACATCAAGCCCGCCGGGACGAAACGGATCGCCGTCACGCTCCCCCGCCGCAATCGCATCAAGCGCCGCCTGTGCTTCAAGATATTCAAAACGGTTGCCCGGAACGACGATCGCTTCGCTCGCCTCATCAAGCCGGTGATTTGATCGCCCGATCCGCTGAAGCAACCGCGACGCGCCCTTTGGCGCGCCCATCTGGATCACGCATTCGACATTGCCCCAATCGATCCCCAGATCAAGGCTTGCCGTGGCAACGAGCGCGCGGATTTTGCCCGCCGCCATCGCGTCTTCGACTTTGCGCCGCGCTTCAAGATCAAGGCTGCCGTGGTGGATGCCGATCGGCAGCTTGAGATCATTGGCGTCCCACAATTTCTGGAAGATCAATTCGGCAAGCCCGCGTGTGTTGCAGAATATGATCGTACTGGCGTGGAGTGCGATTTCGGCCATGACTTGAGGCACAGCATAAGCGCCCGAATGCCCACCCCAGGGAATGTCGCCATCGGGCAGCAGGATCGCAATATCGGGCGGCGCGCCTTCATCACCGACAACGCGGCGCACGCGGCGCGGTGATAGCCAGCGTTCATATTGCTCGGGCTGCGCCACCGTTGCCGAAAGCGCCACCCGCCGCATCTTCGGCGCAAGTGTGGCCAGCCGCGCAATTGACAGCGCGAGCAAATCACCGCGCTTCTGCGTTGCAAAGGCGTGAACCTCATCAATGATGATGGTTTTAAGCCCGGCAAACATCGTGAAGCTTTCGGGATAAGACAGCAGCAAACTGAGCGATTCGGGCGTTGTCAGCAAAATTTGCGGCGGGCGGACGCGCTGACGCGCCTTGCGATCCGACGACGTGTCGCCGGTGCGGGTCTCAACGCGGATATCGAGCGCCATCTCATCAACCGGGGTCAGCAGATTGCGCTGAACATCGACCGCAAGCGCCTTGAGCGGTGAGATGTAGAGCGTGTGGAGGCCGTCGGTCGGTGTTTCGATCAAATCGGCGAGCGTTGGCAGAAACCCTGCCATTGTTTTGCCCGAACCCGTCGGCGCGACGAGCAACGCGTCTTCGCCCGCTCGCGCTGCGGCAAGCATTTCAAGCTGATGCCGCCGCAATTGCCAGCCTTTGGCGGCAAACCAATCGGTGAGGGGGGTGGGGAGTTGGATTGGGTCAGCCTCCGTGACTTGGTAGAATAGCAGATTAGCTTTGGTCAAAGGCGCTGGTGACGTTCAAACTTAACCTGACTTTCACGCATAACACTGCCGTCACTCCCGCGAAGGCGGGAGTCCATAATCACAAGCCTTTGGAGCTTATGGATTCCCGCCTACGCGGGAATGACGGTTTGTCATTGAGCATTCCGCCTCTCAAGCGCTTTATCCATTGTCATGTGCCTTGCCCTCAATGCGCGACGCTATCGCCGCGTTCAAGTCCGCTTGCCGCGAGCTGATCGTCGATCATTGCCATCAGCTTGTCGAGCCCCGCCTGATCATGCGATTCGGCGCGTGCGACGAGCACATCTTGCGTGTTCGACGCGCGCAGCAACCACCAGCCATCGGGGGTATTCACACGCGCGCCGTCGGTGCGGTTGACGTCGGCACCCGACGCTTCGAGCCGCGCAAGCACTTCGTCGATCACCGCGAATTTGCGACTCTCATCAACCTGAAAGCGTAGTTCGGGGGTGTTGATCATCTTGGGCATCGCATCCTTGAGCGCGGTCAGCGATCCGCCGAGTTCACGGATCGCGCGGATGAATCGCACCGCAACATATTGCGCGTCGTCAAAACCGTACCAATCATGCGCATAGAAAATATGCCCGCTCATTTCACCAGCGAGCGGGCTGTTGGTTTGCTTCATCTTGACCTTGATCAGGCTGTGGCCGGTTTTCCACATCAGTGGTTTTCCGCCAAGTTCGGCGATCCGGTCATAAAGCGCCTGGCTCGCCTTGACGTCGGCGATGATTGTGGCACCGGGGACTTGCTTCAACACGCTCTCTGCGAGTATTGAGAGGATCTGGTCGCCCCATATCACCCGGCCTTGGCTATCAACCGCACCAATGCGGTCGCCATCGCCGTCAAAAGCCAGTCCGAAATCGAGCTTCTTGTCAGCGACAAGCGCTTTGAGATCGGCAAGATTGTCCTCGACCGTCGGGTCGGGGTGATGATTAGGAAATGTGCCATCAATATCGGTGAAAAGAAGATGATGCGTCCCGGGGAGCAGAGCGGTGAGCTTTTCGATGACACGGCCCGCAGCACCGTTTCCGGCGTCCCAGCCGATACGGAATGCGCCGCCGTCAAACCCCTGCGCGAGCCGGGCGACATAAGCGTCTTCGATGTCGTGATCGCGAACCGTACCGCTGCCGCTTTCCCAGTCACCCTGCGCGGCCATTTTGCCAAGCTTCTGAATGTCTTCACCGTAAAACGGCCCGTGCGCGATTACCATCTTGAAACCGTTATAGTCGGCGGGGTTGTGGCTGCCGGTTATCTGTATGCCGCCGTCGACACCTTCAAGTACGGCCTCAGCATAATAAAGCATTGGGGTGGGGCCTAGCCCGACCCGGACGACATCGACACCGCTGGCGATCAGACCTGTGATCAGCGCCGATTCCATCATGGGTGATGACACGCGGCCATCATAGCCGACCGCGACGCATCGACCGCCACCGCGCCGGATGATCGTGCCGAAACTGCGACCGATCGCCTGCGCGTCTTCAACGCCAAGCGTTTTGCCGACGATGCCGCGGATATCATATTCGCGCAGCGCGACGGGATCAAATTTATGGGTCATGAAAAGGCCTTATCAGCGAGCAGTTGAGAATATGTCACCAGCGGTTCGCGCGGTGATTGGGTGGAGCTAAGGTCAACCGCCAGCGCGGCAATCCGTTCCAGCACATTGCGGCCCGCAGCATCAGCCGGGTGAGTGTTTGAGCAATACATCGCGTGCCTGATTGACGCGCGCGGCAAGGTCTGCGCTGCCCCCGGCGTCTGGATGAACCTTTGCGATCAGGCGGCGGTGCGCGGCAAGAATCGCTTCGGGCTCGGCGTTAGTCGCCACATCAAGCAGCTTTGCCGCGTCGCTGACCGACATCGGGCTGCTGCTCGCCAACCAACGTTTGCCGTAGAAATAAAGGATCGCAATGATCGCAGCGAAGAACAGATATTTCATGCGAACTGCAGTTCGGCCTGATCGCTCTCACGCTGCGGTAGCGCAAGCCCGGCGATCATTTCACGCAATTCCTGCCGCGCGGCGATATGGCTGATCCCGATCCCGCCAATGGCCTCAACATCAAGCAATGTCAGCCCCTTTGGAAACAGTTCGCGGTAGATCACGCGTTCACCTAGCCCCGAAATCGTGCGAAAGCCGACGCGTTTTGACAATTCCTCAAGCGCCTTGGCAACGCGTTTCATATTATTCGCTTCGATATGCTGAAGCCGGTTGCGCAGGATCACCCAATCGACCGTCGCGCCGTCAGTTTGTGCGCGGGTCTTGCGCAAATCCCAGATCAGTTCGGAATAAAAGCTGAGTTTTTTGACACGGAAGGTTTCGGCATCAACCTGCCCGATCAGATCAAGATCGACGAAACTGTCATTGATCGGCGTCACGATCGTATCGGCCTTGGCAATCGCGGCACGCGAAACAGGATCATCACGCCCTGGAGTGTCGATGACGATGAAATCAGCGTCGCTGCCAATGCGGGCGATTTCCTGGTCAAGCCCGGCAGGCGTCATCAGCCCGAGCACCGTATGGATCGGTGACGGCAGCGACAGCGAGCGCCGCCGTGCAGTAGCCTCGCGGTTGTCGAGATAGCGCGTCAACGTGCGCTGGCGCGTGTCAAGATCGATCGCGGCGACCTGATACCCCGTCGCGGCGAGCGCGACAGCTGTATGGACGGCGGTCGTCGATTTGCCCGTTCCGCCCTTTTCATTGGCAAAAACAATGAAGTGCGTCTTTCCGTTCGCCATATACGCCTGCGATACCCCTTGCCTAACTCTCGGCCGCTCGCCAATGAGCAGAGCTTCGCCATATCGGAGCCAGCGCCAGCGTGCAAATCATCCGTGACATCGACCCGCTCCGCCAACACATTGCGGCGCTTCGCAGTGATCAGCGCAGCATCGCACTTGTTCCGACGATGGGTGCGCTTCACGCAGGTCATATGGCTCTTGTCGAAGCGGCAAAGCGGCGCGCGGATCACGTGGTCGTTTCGATCTTCGTCAATCCGATGCAATTTGGCGCAGGCGAAGACCTTGACCGTTACCCGCGCAATGAAGACGCGGATCGCGCGATGCTCGGTGCCGCAGGCGTCGGGACGCTTTGGGTTCCCACTGTCGCGACGGTCTATCCGCCGGGCTTTGCAACCAAGGTTAGCGTGGCACGGCTTGGTGACGATTACTGCGGCGCAGCACGACCGGGCCATTTTGACGGCGTTGCGACGGTCGTTGCCAAGTTGCTTGGCCAAGTCCGCCCTGATGTCGCGCTCTTTGGTGAAAAAGACTGGCAGCAACTCGCGATTATTCGCCGGATGACGATCGACCTTGATCTGAACGTAGAGATTGCGGGTGTGCCAATCGTCCGCGATGCAGACGGCCTCGCGCTTTCATCGCGCAATGCCTATCTTTCACCAGATCAGCGTATCGCGGCGCCTGCCCTGCCGAAGGCATTGAACGCGGCTGCTTTGGCGATCATTGGCGGCGCTGATGTTCGCGAAACGCTTGCCAGCGCGGCAACGTCGCTTGGCGCAGCCGGATTTGCGCGGATCGACTATGTTGCGCTGGTCGACGGCGATACACTCGCGCCGATCACCACGCCCTCGCAAAACGCGCGTATTCTGGTCGCAGCGGTGATGGGCACGACGCGGCTGATCGACAATATCGCGGTCGCTGCGAAAAAATAGCCGCGCCGTTAACCATTTATTGAGACCATTTCGGTGAGAACTGTCGTCGACACGATTGTCAATGGGGGTCGAAGCGATGGGTAGCAGTTTGAAGAGCGCAGAATTTCTGATCGAAAGCCGGATCGTAGAGGCTGCATGCGGCGATACGCAGGCGCTGTATGAATTGGGCGTTGCCTATTCATCAGGATCGGACGGCATCAATGTCGATCTGGTTCAGGCGCATAAATGGTTCAATCTGGCGGCACTTCGCGGCAATGATCGCGGTCAGGAATGTCGCGCCGAAATCGCTGAAGACATGACCGCGCGCGAAATTGCCGAGGCGCAACGTCAAGCCCGCGCCTGGCTCAGCGAAACGACCCGCCGCGCGGCATGACGTTTAGCCGACATGTGCGCGTAGCCAGTCACGTACGACCGGGCCAATATCGGGCCGATCAAGCGCGAGCGCGATATTCGCGGTGATGAACCCGGCCTTGTCGCCGCAATCAAATCGCCGCCCGTCAAAAGTGAAGCCGTGGAACGGCTGACCCCCGATCATCTGCGCCATCGCATCGGTTAGCTGGATCTCATTGCCCGCGCCGCGCGCCTGGCCCTCAAGCACGCGCATCACTTCGGGTTGGAGGATGTAACGCCCCGGGATCATCAGATTTGATGGCGCCGTGCCCGGTGCGGGTTTTTCAATCAGCCCAAGCACTTCAGTCAGCTTGCCGTTGACCGCGCCTGGCGCGATAATCCCGTATTTGCTCGTGTCCTCAGGCGCGACTTCAAGCGCGCAGACGATGTTGCCCCCCACCTGTTCATACGCCTCGACCATCTGTTTCATGCAGCCCGCCCCATTCGCGCCGACCATTAGCTCATCGGGCAAAAAGATGGCGAACGGCTCATCGCCGACGATGTGGCGCGCGCACCAGATCGCATGGCCAAGCCCGATCGGCTCCTGCTGGCGGACATAAATCACCTCGCCGGGGCGAAACCGCGTTGAGGCAATCGCGTCAATCGCCTTGCCGCGGTCGTGCATCGTCGTTTCGAGTTCATACGAAATATCGAAATGATCCTCGATCGCCGATTTGCCGCGCCCGGTGACGAAGATCATCTGTTCGATCCCCGCCTCACGCGCCTCATCGACGGCATATTGGATCAGCGGCCGATCGACGACGGGGAGCATTTCCTTGGGCATCGCCTTGGTTGCGGGCAAGAAGCGGGTGCCAAGCCCGCCGACGGGGAATACGGCTTTGCGAAGTTTTCTCATCGCCATTGTGTAACGCGCGCGATTCGCGCGCGCTACCGCTGATTTGCGAAAAAAAGTGGCCTGAATCTTGTGGGAGATTTCCCCACATGGAACTTTATGCTTGACAGCGTCACGCTGTTTTGGCAAATATCGAAACGGTCAAGAGCTGCGCCCGATTCGCAAACGCTGCCTCGTTCGACCCACATTCTGAATTTCGCCGCTGGATTGCCAGCACCCCGCCGCAATCCTGCGGCTATTTCTGTTTGTGCGCCAATGCAGTCATTCGCTGCGGCGCGCGCCTGTTTTCCATACGAAAGGACGCTTCAAATCATGCAATTCGCCTCACCCTTCAAACCCGACAAACACCACCGCGTCTGCCACGCTCCGCCGCTCCGACACCACGGCGTTTGCGGGGAAGCTTTCATCGGGCCAGCCGAGCGCGATGCTTTTCATGATCACCTGATCGTCGGCGATCCCGGCATGTTCGCGCACGACGGGCGATTGCATGATGCCCTGGCTGTTGATCACCGTGCCAAGCCCGCGCGACCAGGCGGCGTTGACGAGCGCGGTGGCGACCGCGCCGCAATCAAACGGCGTGTCGTCGCTGCCATCAAGTATTTTGTCATAGGTGACGATCACGCACACCGGCGCATCGAACTGGCGAAAGCCGCGCAGCACCCAGTCCTGCCGCTTGTCGGTGTCGTCGCGTGCGATCCCCATCGCCGAAAACAACTGTTTGGCGACGCCCACCTGCCGGTCACGGTGAGGCCCGCCAAATGCCTGCCCCGTGCGAAACTCGCGCGATTGCGGCACCCCGGCGATCATCCGCTGCGTATTGCCCGCGCGAATGCGGTTGAGCGGTTCGCCGGTGATGACGTAAAAATTCCACGGCTGGGTATTCATTGAAGACGGCGCACGCATCGCAAGTCCAATGATTTCCTCGATCAATGCCTTGGGAACGGGATCGGGCTTGTAACCGCGGATGCTCCGCCGACCGAGCACAACTTCATCAAACTTCATAAATCGCTCCACGCAATATTGTTGGCAGGCTGTGTGCGGTGTTTTTCACGCAGAGGCAACGGTGGCAATTCTCGCAGTCGCAGGGCGGAGGTAATTGATACGGAACCGCAGGATCGGTCGTTCGATAAACCGCATGTTGAGATAGCCAATCGGGATCATCAGCAGGAAGCAGATCAGACCTGCAACCATCGCAACATAGATGTTTGAGATCGGATAGATATTGCGCGTGATATAATCGCCCGCCCAGAACACGAAGAAGAAATGCGTGAGATAGGTCGAGTAGGAATAGTCGCCAATTTTTGCCACGAAGCGCGAAAGCAGGCTTTGCCCGGTCATTTTGAGCGCATCGTAATAGGCAATCAGGAACGCAAACGCCGCGCCCTCTACCGTTGGCAGGATGATCCACAGCGGACTTTTCGATGGGTATCCCCCACCCATCAGATAATAGCCGCCATATTGCGCGAACAGCCAGTAAAACAGGCAGAACGCGGCACCGACGGCAATCGCGCTTCTCGTGTGCCGCTCGACATTTTTGAGGCTGCACGCGTACATGCCGAGAATGAACTGATCGATCCGCCCGAAAATATACCAGTAGGAAATCGTCTGCGCTTCGCCCAATTGCACATAGAGCAGGACACGTATCCCGATCGTGACTGTCAACAGCGCGAGCAGGTGATTGCGATTGCCCTTATAAATGCTGAGCAGCAGCGGCAGGATAAGGTAGAATTGCATTTCTACCATCACCGACCATCCGCCGACCGCGTAAGTCGGGGTATAGATTCCGCGCGCCAAATAATCCCAGAATGCGGGCAAATCGACGCCGTTGCCGCGTGTCACGAATTCGAGAAAGAGAAATAGATAAAGCAGCGGGATCAACCGAAGCACGCGATTGAACATGAATTTGCCGAAATAGATGTCCTTGCCTGCGATTAGCTTGGTAAAAAGATAGCCGCTCAGTGTCATGAACAGCGAGACGCCGACATGCCCTTCATCAAACAGCGCGAGTGGGAATATGAAGATCGACACGTTCGATGCAAATGGCACCGGATATCCGACATGGCCGTGGACGAAGTGCCACATGAACACGAGCAACGCCGCGAACGCACGGATATGATCAAGCCCGACATAATGTTCACCGTTGGTCGATTTCAAATGCCCAATTCCCCATTTTTGTGGCGCTTATCCGTAGTAACCGATGTCTGTTAATATGGTTAACGACGCGCCGTCACTGCGCGTCGCTTGGCGCGAGGCTGACAGATGCAGGCGCATCTTCCTTCACCGCATTGAGATCAAAACGGATGCTGACCCATGCGCCGATCAGCGCGCGGCCATCGATACGCGGCGGCACGATCAGAAATTGCCACGATGCGCGCCGCAGCGCCTGACCTAGTCCTGATCCCGGCGGTGTTTCGCCAAGCGAGCGGCAGTTTTCGACGTGATAATTGGCGATCGTCTGGCAGATGATCAGCGCCGAACCCGAACGCAGCCGCTGCGGCATATAGGGCGCAAGTTCCTGATCGCTCGGCTCGCGCCGCCATTTGGCGCGGTACAGCGTTGCGCCGCCCGGCCCTGCGCCGGTGCCGTCAGCACTTGCGTCATCGCCCGCACCGGCCCCGTCGCTGCGTTTCGCCTTGCCGAGTTTGGATATGTCGGTCGCGGCAAATTCCTCGCTCGACATCGGCACGAACACCGGTACGGGCGGTTTCTTGACGACAATCGGTGGGCGGACGACCGGCTTTGCCACAGCGCTTGCAGGCGCGGCGCGCGCGGCACGTTTTTGCGGCGTCTGCTTTTTTCCGACTTCGCTGACCCGAAACACTTTAGTTTCAGACGTCGGTTCGGGTGTCTTTGGCGCACGGTCAAGCTGCAGGATCGCAAGCAAAATCAGCAGCTCGATCGCGATCGTCAGGACAATCGACGCGCTGCGCCGCCGGGTCAGCGCGCGACGTTGATCGGGATCAAGATCGTAAAAGGCAGAGGGCATTGGCAGCCGCCATAGCGTGTTCAATCACCATGTTCGAATCGCACAAATTCATTGATCGCGACACCGGTCCGAACAATATTTGACATTGTCCCAATCGCGCGCCCATTTTTTACGCCACATAAATGGCCGCAGACAGGTGAGGCAGGTCTTTTGCGGCAAATCCGCTTTCTTGCGCATTTTGGACATGTACGGCCTTGGCGCGAATTAGCGCTTTCCGACGCGATTTTTGCGTGCGGCGTATTTGGCGTCGCGGATATTCTTCTGTTCGGCTTCGGTAATCGCGGGGGCTGCGGCCTTTGCAGCCGCCGCTTCCTTTTTCTGGATCTTTTCAAGTTCGCGTGCAGCAAGCTTTTCGGCGCGCACGACCTGCTGGGCGGCCTCGCGTGCGTCGGCAGCGGCGCGGCGCTCGGCAAGCACGGCATCATCGACGACGGGCTTGGCAAGCAGCTTGGCAAGCGCGGCCTTCTTCGCGTCGGCCGCAAGCGCGGTGCGCTCTTGAAAACTGGGTTGTTTGAACGATGGCATGTCAAAATTTCCGTGTGGGTGGGTGTCGATCGGCACGTTCCAGATGGTGGGTCCGATGTGGTTTGCCAAGCCTGATAGGGCCGCGCGGCTATTGTGCAAGTGCGCTTTCGCAGGCACGCCGATTTTGCATTGGTTATTGGGGAGATGCGAGTGAAGCCGCGCACATTGATCGGAACCGCGCACGTGCCCGGCGGCGAGGAGCTGCGCCTGTTTCGGCGCGGCGATGATTTCATGATCGTGCTCAACCGTAACGAGCTGATGAACAGCCGGATGAGTGGCTCGGAAGAGGCGCTTGCGGAGATGACCTGCGCGCGGCTGCGAAGTGACGCAGCGCCGCATCTGCTGATTGGCGGCTACGGCATGGGCTTCACGTTGCGCGCTGCACTTGCCATCCTGCCGCCTGGTGCGCGCGTGACCGTCGCCGAAATCGTGCCTGAAATCATCGATTGGGCGCGCGGGCCGATGGCAGCTTTGGCCGCCGGGTGCCTTGATGACCCGCGCGTCGTGCTGTTCGCGGGCGATGTTTTGGCGACAATTGCGAACGGCGCGGGGCGCTATGATGCGATATTACTCGACGTTGATAATGGCCCTGACGGTCTGACGCGTGTCGGAAACGACCGGATTTATGCGGCTGCGGGGCTTGGCTTAGCGAAAGCGGCGCTCAAACCCGGCGGAATATTGGCGGTCTGGTCGGCGGGAACCGACGCGGCGTTCACGCGGCGGCTAAGCCAGACAGGCTTCACCGTCGAGCAAGTCAGCGTCCGCGCGCGCAGCAACGGCAAGGGGCCGCGCCACGTCATCTGGTTCGCAAGCGCTGTCAGCTAAAGCCGACGCTCACCCGAGTGCTACCTGCTTTTCATCTGCCAGCCGGTCGAGCTCGGCGCGCGATTTGCGTTCGCTTGATGTTTTGAGCTGGCCGCACGCGGCATCAATGTCGCGGCCACGCGGGGTGCGGACGGGGGCGCTGATCCCCGCCTTGAAGATGATATTTGAAAAGCTGCGGATGCGCTCAGGCTCTGAACAATCATAGCCAGCGCCGGGCCACGGGTTGAACGGGATCAGATTGACCTTTGCGGGCAGATCATAATGTTTGATCAGGCGGACAAGCTCACGCGCGTCGGCGTCACTGTCATTCTTGTCCTTGAGCATGACATATTCAAACGTGATTCGCCGCGCATTGTTTGCACCGGGATAATCGGCGCACGCCTGAAGCAGTTCCTCAATTCCGTATTTGCGGTTGATCGGCACGATTTCGTCGCGCACTTCTTTGGTAACCGCGTGGAGCGAGACCGCAAGATTAACGCCGATTTCAGCCCCCGCGCGCGCCATCATCGGCACCACGCCGCTCGTGCTGAGCGTGATCCGCCGTTTTGAAAGCGCAAGCCCGTCACCGTCCATCACGAGTTTCAAAGCGTCGCGGACATTCTCGAAATTATAAAGCGGTTCGCCCATCCCCATCATCACGATGTTGGTGAGCATCCGCCCTTCCTGAGCCGAGGGCCATTCGCCGAGCGAATCGCGCGCGAGCATCACTTGGCCAACAATCTCACCCGCCGTCAGATTGCGCACCAGCCGCATCGTGCCAGTATGGCAAAAGCGGCAATTGAGCGTGCAGCCAACCTGGCTCGACACACACAGCGTGCCGCGATCGGCGTCAGGAATGAACACCATTTCATAATCCTGCGCATCGGGACTGCGGAGCAACCATTTGCGCGTCCCGTCGCTCGACACTTGCGCCTCAACAACCTCGGGCCGCGAGATCACAAAGCGCTGCTCAAGCCACGGGTGCATTGTCTTGGCGATGTCGGTCATCAGCGTGAAGTCGGTGACGCCGCGATTATACATCCAGTGCCAAAGCTGTTTCGCACGCAGCTTCGCCTGCTTGATCTCCATCCCGCCCGCTTCGAGCGCAGCGCGGATTTCGCCCTTGGGCAGGCCGATCAGATCAACCCGCCCATCGCCGCGCGGCGCAACATCGCGAGGAACGGGGACGGGATCAATATGGCCGGGTATTTGCATGGCCGCGCACATACGCGGTTTCTCGCCTGTTTGCTACCGCCCCTTCGCGCAGCCCAAAGCCGCTGCGTCGATTGCGGTAGCGGCGCCTTTGAGGCGGTAGGTATCGGCAAACCCGCCGCCCGTTGCAGCAACGGTTGAAATGCTCATGCTGCGGCCTGACCTAATCGCGGCGATGATCGCGGCGTCGAGCTTTGGCGACGCGGCCCATACGTCTGCGCCCGCGCCGATCATCACCGCGCGGCGATCATCGACCGAGAGCGTCACTGTAGCACCCGCGCGCTTTTCACGGCTGAGGCGGATATAGACCTGACCGCGCACCTGCTGGCCTGGCCAATAGGCGATCGAGGCATAGGGCCGCCATTTGCCCCCGCCGCCGCGCACCGGTTCTGCAATTGCAAAGCAGCGCGTTGGCCCCGCGTCGCGAAACGCGCCCCAGCCTTCGTACGTGCCCAGCGACTCGCGTGCTACGGTCGCGCTTGACGCCGCGAGCAACAGCGAAGCAACCACCGCGCGTCTCACGCGTGCGCGACTCCCCCGCCCATCCGGATCACTTTTTCTTCGCCGCCGCCAATCATGACGAGGCTGCCTTGCGGCAGGTTTGGCGCGATCGGTGCGCCCCAAACAGGATCGACCGGCAGGCCGAGCAGCATCCCGCGCAGTACCCGCGCCGATATGCCGTGCATGATAACAAGCCGGTCGCCGCGGTCATTGCTGGCGTCGGCAATCCAGCCCGACAGCCGGTTCGCAATGTCATCATACCATTCGCCGCCCGGTGGCCGTGTGCAAAATAGCCCGGCATCACGGTCGAGAATATCCGATCCGTGCGCGGCAATGATGTCTTCATAGCGACCACCCGACCAATCGCCGACATTGATCTCGCAAAGTCGCGCGTCAACCTTGGCTTCATGCCAGTCATGGCCAATCAGTTCGGTGATAACCGCCAGCGTCTGAAGCGCGCGGCCCGATGTTGATGACCAGAGTGTCAGCGCGTGGCGCGTACCCAGATACTCGGCAAGCGCTTCGCCCATTGCATCGGCCTGCGCAAATCCAGTGCGCGTCAACGGGGTGTGAACATGCTTTTCACCCTGCATCCGCGCGGCGAAATTGAACACGGTTTCGCCGTGGCGAGCGATGAAGGTGCGGCCCGATAATGTCATGATCGCGTCTTGTCCTGAAAATGTGTGTGCGACAAGCCTTGCCTCACGCAATTTTCTTGTTCATGAAGGCACTGGTACGCGCCGTTTGCGCCGCTATAAGGCCACAATCATTCAGTTTCAGACGACGATCAGGGGTATGGTATGAAGGCTACAATCGAACGCGCAACGCTTTTGAAGTGCCTTGGCCACGTCCAGTCGGTGGTTGAGCGGCGCAATACCATTCCGATCCTGTCAAACGTGCTGATCGAAGCGACCGCAGACGGTGCGATTCGGATGATGGCAACCGATCTTGATCTGCAAATCAACGAAAGTGTGGCGGCACAAGTGGAAACCGCTGGCGCGACAACCGTTTCGGCGCATACGCTATTCGATATTGCGCGCAAACTTCCCGAAGGCAGCCAGGTCAGCCTTGCGGCGTCAGACGGCAAGATGGCGATCAACGCAGGCCGCGCGCGCTTTAACCTTTCAACGCTGCCGCGCGATGATTTTCCCGTGATTGCCGAGGGCGAACTGCCCGTTTCGTTTGAATTGCCCGCGATCACGCTCAAGGAAATCATCGACAAGACACGCTTTGCGATCAGCACCGAAGAAACGCGCTATTATCTCAACGGCATTTTCTTCCACGTGACCGATGATGCCACGCCCGTGCTCAAGGCCGCCGCGACCGATGGCCACCGGCTCGCACGCGTCACCGTGGCGCGCCCCGACGGTGCGGCTGGCATGCCCGACATCATCATACCGCGTAAGTGCATCGCCGAACTGCGCAAACTGCTCGATGAAGTCGATGGCAGCGTCGGAATTTCGCTGTCACCGAGCAAGATCCGCTTCAATCTGGGCACCGCCGTGCTGACATCGAAACTGATCGACGGCACCTTCCCCGACTACAGCCGCGTGATCCCGACGGGCAATGACAAGATTTTGCGGATTGACCCCAAAAGCTTCATTGAAGGCGTCGACCGCGTCGCGACTATCGCAAGCGAAAAAACCCGCGCGGTCAAAATGGCGCTCGATACCGACAAGATCACGCTCTCGGTCACTTCACCCGAAAATGGCACCGCCGCCGAAGAAGTCTCCGGCGAATATAGCGCCGACGCTTTCGAAATCGGCTTCAACGCCAAATATCTGATGGATATCCTCGCACAGATCAGCGGCGACACCGTCGAAGTCCACCTCGCCGATGCGGGCGCGCCGACGCTGATCCGCGAAAATGACAAGGCAAGCGCGCTTTACGTACTGATGCCGATGCGGGTTTGATCTGGCTCGTGCGACGGCGGGAGTCCATCGGTTCATCTCATCGCACATTAGACCATAATGACTTTACAGTGGATCGTCTCCCCGTGCTTGACACGGGGCTTGGCTTCCTTTCCTCGTTGGTGGCGCGGGAAAGCCAAACCCGTGTCTAGCACGGGGTGACGGAAGATGCTCAATCAGACGTCCAACTCGCCAATCCTCAATCAGTGTCGAACAGCCCGGCAAGCTGTTCGACCATCGTCCCGCCCAGTTGTTCGGCGTCCATGATCGTCACTGCTTTTGAATAATAGCGCGTGACATCATGACCGATCCCGATCGCGCACAGTTCGACGGGTGATTTGGCTTCGATCCAGTTGATCATCTGGCGCAGGTGACGTTCAAGGTAACTGCCATTATTGACCGACAACGTCGAATCGTCGACCGGCGCACCGTCTGAAATCACCATCAGGATCTTGCGTTCTTCGGGACGCCCGATCAGCCGGTTGTGTGCCCAGGCGAGCGCTTCGCCGTCGATATTTTCCTTGAGCAAGCCTTCGCGCATCATCAGGCCCAGCGATTTGCGCGCGCGCCGCCACGGCTCGTCGGCTTTTTTGTAGATGATGTGGCGCAGGTCGTTGAGCCGCCCGGGTGACGCGGGTCGCCCCTTCGTCAGCCACGCTTCACGCGATTGTCCGCCCTTCCATGCGCGTGTTGTGAAGCCCAGTATTTCGGTTTTGACGCCGCACCGTTCTAACGTGCGCGCCATGATGTCGGCGCTGATCGCAGCGATTGAGATTGGCCGCCCGCGCATCGATCCGCTGTTGTCGATCAGCAGCGTGACGACAGTATCGCGAAAATCGGTCTCGCGCTCGATCTTGTATGACAGCGACGTCCCCGGCGACACGACGATCCGCGCCAGCCGTGCGGCATCAAGCAGGCCTTCCTCCTGATCAAAATCCCAGCTGCGGTTTTGCTGCGCCATCAGGCGGCGTTGCAGGCGATTGGCAAGTTTGGTGACTGCGCCCTGCAGATGGAGCAACTGCTGATCAAGATAGGCGCGCAGCCGCGTCAGTTCTTCTTCGTCGCAAAGATCGGTTGCAGCGATTTCTTCGTCAAATTTGGTCGTCCAGGGTTGATAGTCAAAATGCGGCGGCAAATCGGAGAGCGGGCGATTGGGGCGGACGGGCATCATCCCTTCCTCACCCTCGTCACCCGGTTCGCCTTCCGAATCCATATCGGCTTCGGTTTCCATTTCCTGCGTTTCGCCGTCTTCGGCCTCGCCTTCGGATGCTTCGGCCTGCGCCTCCATCATCGCATCTGATTCGCCGCCATCGTCACCGTCGGTCTGATCATCGTCGCCGTCGGCATCTTCAGATTGATCATCCTCGCCGTCCTGATCGGTGGGGTCGGGCTGCTGATCACCGTCAACGAGTTCAAGATCGACGAGCAAGCGCTGCGCGAGCACCGCAAACGCCGCCTGGTCGTCAAGCACGAGGCCAAGCGCATCAAGGTCGCTTGCCGCTTTTTGTTCGATCCAGTCACGCACCAGCGCAAGCCCCGCCTCCGCCTGAACCGGCGGCGCCTGACCCGTCAATCGTTCGCGCACGACCAGCGCCAGCGCGGTTGACAGCGGCACTTCATCGCGCGCATTGGCGCGCACGATCGGGTCTGATCGCATTCGGCTCTCAAGCGCACGCGTCAGATTACCGCGCACCCCGGCCATTGCGCGCGCGCCAAGCGCCTCGACGCGCGCATTTTCAACCGCATCGAACACCGCGCCTGCAATCGCTTCGGCCGGGCGGCCCCGACTGTGGAGCAGCGCGTCATGATGGCGCAGCTTGAGCGCCATCGCGTCGGCAAATCCGCGCGCTTCGGCGACCTGATCTGCGGGCAGATTGCGGCCGGGCATCGGCACCTTGAAATTCTTGCCAACCTGGCTCGGCGCATCTGCGGTAAAGGCAAGCTCGACCTCAGCCTCATGCGCCATCGCGCGCGCGGTGCCCGTCAGGACGAATTTGAATGCTTCGAGGGGGGTCTGCTCTGCCATAACGCGCCAAGCCTTAGCCATAGTCCAGCATGGGTGGAAGCCTTTCATACATTGCACTTGGGCCTTCGCTGTGCAAACCATGTGGGATGTTGAATGTAACCCCGTCGGGACAATCATGTGGAGCCCATGTCACGGGCGTCGACCTGCGCCAGCCGATCAGTGCCGACCTTGCCAGTGAAATCCGCACGCATTGGATGACGCACCATGTGCTTGCCTTTCCAGATCAGCAACTGAGTGATGATGATCTTGAACGGTTTACCATCGCGTTTGGCGGGTTTGGCGATGATCCGTTCATTGCACCGATTGCGGGGCGCAAACATATCATCGCGGTTGAGCGGCGCGCGGATGAAACATCGCCGTTGTTCGCCGAAAACTGGCATAGCGACTGGAGCTTTCAGGCCCGACCGCCTGCGGGCACCTGCCTATACGCGCTCAAAATCCCGCCGGTCGGCGGCGATACGCTTTATGCCAATCAGCATCACGCGCTTGACGCGATGCCCGCCGCGCTGCGGGGCCGGATCGAGGGCCGCATCGCGATCCATTCAGCCAAGCGCGCCTATGCGCCAAGCGGCTTTTACGGAGAGGGTGACAAGGCCAAAAGGTCAATGGACATCCGCCCGTCGGTCAGTGCAGAGGCAGTGCAGCTACACCCGCTGATCCGCGCGCATCCCGAAACGGGGCGGCTGGGGCTGTTCAGCTGTTTTGGTTATATCATCGGGATTGAAGGGGTGGATGACGCCGAAGCTTTGCCGCTGCTGATCGAACTTTACCAGTTTCAAAGCGCTGAGGCGTTTCAATATCGCCACACTTGGGCGAAAGACATGCTGGTGATGTGGGATAACCGGTCGGTGCTCCACGCAGCAACGGGCGGATATGACGGCCATGACCGGCTGCTGCACCGCACCACAATCGCGGCGGCCTGATCTGTGAACCTTCCGCTCCTGCGCCCCATTTTCATCAAGCTTGGCCTTGAGTTTGAAGACCGTGGCGATGAGGCGGCGTTCGCCGATCTCTATGTGCGCAGCAACATGCGCTGGTCACAGTTTTTTCTCGTCCTCGGCGGGCTGTTTTATTACAGTTTTTTCATCTGGGATCGGCTGATCGATCCGCTCCATTCAGACACCACGCACATGATCCGCGGGCTGATTGTCGCGCCTGTCTTCTTCATCTGCGCCGCGCTGCCGTTCTTCGAATGGGGGCGGCGCAACATTGAATTTCTAGTTCTCGCCGCAATGACCGCCGGACAGCTTGGCCTCAGTTTCATTTATGCGATCCTCAACCTTGGTTTTGATTATGCCGGACTTGGATTTGCGATCATGTTTTTGGGCACGACGTCGATGTTCAATGTCCGGATGAAATATCTCTGGAGCGCGTCACTGTTCATCCTTGCAACGGGGCTGGGTGCGCACCTGCTCACGGGCAATTCGCGCGCCGGATGGATCGTGATCAACGCGCTGGCAATCTTTTCAGCGATCGGATTTGGCGGCGTGTCAGCGTGGCTGCGCGAATATGCCGCGCGGCGTCAGTACCGAACCGATAAAACGCTCGACGCGGCGCGCGGGCGGATTGATGAATTGCTCTATTCGATGCTGCCAAGCGAAATCGTCCGGCGAATCCAGCGCGGCGA
>JAYVVW010000096.1:0-7594 GCA_043786595.1 Sphingomonadales bacterium
CAGAGCGGCAGCGCGGCGAGGGTAAGTCTCAAGATACGCACCGCGCGGCTGTAGGGAGAGAAACCGCGCGCGAACAGCCTAAATCCGCACCATCTTCATGCCCCGCTCGCCGTAGCGCGGCCCCGATGTGCCACCCACTGGCGCTGCGGTTTCCAGCGCTGCGATATCGTCATAGCTGAGCACGACATCAACCGATGCAACGCTATCCTCGATCGTCTTGCGCTGTTTGAAACCGGGGATCGGAACGATATCATCACCCTTGGCAAGCAGCCACGCCAGCGCGATTTGCGCGTTTGAAACGCCGTGCCGCGCCGCCACTGCGCCAATCGCATCGACGACTTTGAGGTTTTGCGCGAAATTGTCGCCCTGATAACGCGGGTCATTGCGCCGCCAGTCATTTGCCGCAAGATCATCAAGGCTGCGGAAACTACCCGCGAGGAACCCGCGACCGAGCGGCGAATAGGGCACAAAGCCGATCCCGTTTTCGCGGCACGCGGCAAGGATGTCATCCTCAACTTCGCGTTCCCACAGCGAATATTCGGATTGCAGCGCCGTGATCGGGTGAACCTTCGCCGCGCGGCGGATCGTTTCGGGGGCGGCTTCGGATAATGCGATGTGGCGCACCTTGCCTTCGGCGACAAGCGCAGCCATCCCGCCGATCGTATCCTCAATCGGCACGGCGGGATCAACGCGGTGCTGGTAAAACAAATCGATCACATCGACGCCGAGCCGCTTGAGCGATCCTTCGCACGCACGCCTAGCATTTTCGGGCGAACCGTCAATCCCGACCATCTCATTCCCGTTCCAGCGCATCGCAAATTTGGTTGCAATTACCAGCCCGTCGCGTTTTCCCTTGATCGCCTTTCCGACCAATTCTTCATTCGAAAACGGGCCGTACATTTCTGCGGTGTCAAGGAACGTCACCCCGAGATCGATCGCGCGGTGGATTGTCGCGATCGATTCGTCGTCGCTTGCGCTGCCGTAAATGATGTTGCCGCCGCTGATCATCGGCATACAGCCAACGCCGATTGCCGAAACTTTAAGCCCCTGGCCAAGTGTGCGATATTTCATGATGCTGTGTCCTTGTTAAGGGGGATGGGCGTGCTTTGGCGTGGATGCTCTTTGCGCCAATCGTCGGGCCGTGTGAAGCGTCCTTGCCAGATGCCGCGTTTGGCCAGACTGGCGCGTGCTTCGCTCACTTCATAGGGGCCATCGCCGCGCTGATCCGAATTGATCGCGAGCCCCGCATCAACCATCGCAAGCCCGAGGTCGGCGGTGTCCGCCGTGCTGCACGATGCGACGATGCGACCGTAGCTATCGGTTGCGCGCGGCTGGCAGGTGATCGCCGCCCGTCCCACCAGTCGCACCATCATCAGCCGGGCCTCTGCGCCGCAGCGCCAATCCTTGCCATTCGCAAGCGCGCAATTCTGCCGGTATTCGGGCGCATCGATGCCGTAGAGCCGGATGTTGCGACCGCTTAGTGTCAGCGTATCGCCGTCGCGTACCTTGGCTTGCGCGGCGTTGATCATTTCGGGCGGGAATAACGCATCGCTCAACAGCCAGACGCCGAACAGCAGCGCGAGTGACGCCCAGACGAGCAACCGCCGTTTCACGCGTCGGCCCCGTCATGCCTCGCAACAGTGGTGGTGAGCGCCATATCCATCGTCACATTCCCTAGCGTGCGAAAAATATCGGGAAAGGTTTCAACCGCGATCAACAGACCCAGCGGTTCGATCGGGACGCCAAGCGCAAGGCAGATCGGCACGATTGAGCTGAAAAAGCTTACCTGACCCGGCAAGCTGACCGCGCCAAGCGTCGTCGTCGCGCCCGCAGCGATCCCCGCCGCGATTTGAAGCGCGGTCGGTTCAAACCCGAACCAGTGAACGATATACAGCGCAACGCCAAGGTTCATCGCGGGGCCCGTCGCGCGGAAAATCGCAACGGCAAGCGGCAAGGTGATTTCAGCCGTCGCCACGGGCACACCCAGCGACTTGACCCCCTCAACCATTGCAGGAAGCGAGGCGAGCGACGACTGCGTTGAGATTGCAACCGCCTGTGCTGGCAGGCTTGCGCGGAAAAAACGCGCAACGCCGATGCCGCCGCCGACGCGTGCAAACAGGAATGAAAACGCCCAGATGATCACACCGAGGCTCGACAGGATCAGCACATAATGGGCAAGCGCACCGAACGCCGCCGCCCCCGCCTTTGCACCCACGACAAACGACAGCGCGAACACGCCAATCGGTGCAAGCGCCAGCACCCAGTGGATCACGACAATCATCGCCGCCGTAATCGCTTCGAAAAAACCGCCGATCGTCTGGCGCTGCGTGTCTGGCAAGCGCGTTGTCGCAAATGCGAATGCAGCGGTGAAAATGATCAGCGGCAGGATCGCGTCATTCGCCGCCGCCGCAATCGGATTGGTCGGGATGATCGCGCGGAGGAAATCGCCAAACGGCGCGACATCGCCGGGCTTGGCAGTCGTCGCAAGCGCGGCGCGCAGCGCGTCCCCTGCGCCCGCAGGCATCGGGATCAGTGAAAAGAGTAGCGGGATCATCACTGCGGCGAGAATTGATGAGCAGACGAGCACGCTCAGCATCATCGCCACCGCGCGCGCCGCCAGCCGCCCCGCGCGGGCTGCCGCCGCCGTCTGGACAATCCCGGTGATGAGCAGCGAAACGACAAGCGGGATCACCGTCATCCGCAGCGCATTGAGCCACATCGTGCCGATCACGTCAGCAACGGTAACTGCACCCGCGCCGCCCGCGACGATGCCGATCAGCAGCCCCGCCATCAGCGCGACGAAAATGATGATCGGTTTGGACATGGTCACGCGTCTCCACTGGCTCATAGCAACAGGCCTTGATCACGCTATGCCGAGGGTTTACCCCGCCTGCAAGCAACAGAAAAAGGAAACGAGTGAGCCATGGCATCGAAACTTTGCAAACAACTTGGTATCGAATTTCCGCTTTTTGCGTTCAGCCATTGCCGCGATGTCGTGGCGGCGGTGAGCAAGGCCGGGGGGTTCGGCGTGCTTGGCGCGACCGCATTCAATCCCGAACAGCTTGAAGTCGAACTTGCGTGGATTGACGCGCATGTCGACGGCAAGCCTTACGGGATCGACGTGTTGATCCCCGAAAATCTTGGCGCGCTGGCGCTTGAAAAGGGCGTGACGTCGGGCGCGCTTGCCAAGCGGATACCCGCCGAACACCGCGCCTTTGTTGACAATTTGCTGCAAAGCCACGGGGTCGAGCCTGCGGGCACCAACGCGCGCGGCGATGATGCGCCGCCGCCGTTCTGGCCCGAAGAGGCGATGGAGCTGCTCCGCGTCGCATTCAACCATCCGATCAAGATGATTGTCAACGCGCTTGGCGTGCCGCCGCCCGCAATGATTGCGCTGGGGCGTGAACACGGCGTTCCCGTTGGCGCGCTGGCAGGCGCTAAGGAACATGCGCTGCGTCTGGCGGCGGCGGGCGTCGACGTTATCGTTGCGCAGGGCGGCGAAGCGGGCGGGCACTGCGGCGAAGTCTCAACGCTTGTCCTCATCCCCGAAGTCGTCCGCGCGCTCAAAGCGGCAGGCCATGATTGCCCCGTGCTTGCAGCCGGCGGGATCATGACGGGGACGCAAATGGCGGCGTGCATGGCGATGGGCGCGGCAGGCGCGTGGACGGGATCGGTCTGGCTCGCGACACTCGAAAGCGAGACGAGCGAGATTTTCCGCGAAAAGATGGTTGGTGCGCGTTCGCGCGATACCGTCCGTTCAAAGGGCCGCACGGGCAAATATTCGCGCCAGCTCAAATCGACATGGACCGACGCGTGGGAAGGGCCGGACTCGCCCGGCGCATTGCCGATGCCATTCCAGTCGCTGATCAGCGAACCCGCGCTGCGCCGTGCCGACAAAGCCGCAGCGGGCGGCAATTCCGAGGCCCGCGCGCTCGTCACCTATTTCGTCGGTCAGGGCGTCGGCCTGGTCGAATCGGTGACATCGGCGCGCTCAGTCGTCCAAAGCTTCATGGAAGATTTCGCGGTTGGCGTGGATAATCTAAGCGGCGCGATCGATTGAGGCGGCTCGTCACCCCCGCGAAAGCGGGGGCAAATGGTGCCACTTGGCTAGAAAGCGATGCCTTCACACTCAATCGTCTCCCCGTGCTTGACACGGGGTTAGGCTTTCTCATTCCGCTATGAAGAAAGAAGCCAAGCCCCGTGTCAAGCACGGGGAGACGAAAGTGGTTAAGGCTAACGTCAACGCGTGCTGACGCAAATTGGCCCCCGCTTTCGCGGGGGTGACGAGTGGTTTTCGATATATCGCGGACTGCGCAACGAGCTATGCAATTAGAACACCCAACAACACCCCTAAGAGCCTCGTACAGAGCAAGAACAATGACGCGACATACCAGGGTGGCCGCCGCGTGGGAGAACGTCAGAAATCACCGTTTCCGGGCGCTCTAGGGGTATTTAACGCATTTCTGCGGTTTTTGGTTCAGAGGCCGATTAGCGAAATCTGTCGCCCATAATCGCGCTCACCCCGGTGCGTCGTCCGCCGGTAGCTGAAAAAATGCGCCGCATCGGCGTAGGTATCGCGCCCGAGCAGCGTTACCTGCCGCACGCCCGCCAATGCCAGACGGTGCGCGACATAGGCTTCGAGGTCAAACTGGAAATGATCGGCGCGCCCGCTGGTGAAAAAGCGTTCGTTGGCGCCGTCGGCAGCCTCAAACCGGCGCGCAAATGCGGTATCGACCTCGTAAGAAGCGCGCGCGATGCACGGGCCAACTGCGGCACAGATCGCGTCACGCTGCGCGCCAAGCGCCACCATCGCTGCGATCACACCGTCGGTAACGCCGCCAAGCGCGCCCTTCCATCCCGCGTGCGCCGCGCCGACGATCCCGCGCGCGGCGTCGGCAAACAGCACCGGCGCGCAGTCTGCGGTCAGGATACCAAGCAGCAGTCCGGGGCGGTCGCTTACCATAGCGTCAGCGTGTGGCCGCGCGTCGTCAGCCACCGGCGACGCGATCACAACGGCTGACGAATGAACCTGATGCAGCGTCACAAGCTGCGCGCCCGGCGACACGGCCAAGGTCGCACGCGCGCGATTTTCGCTGACATGGGCCGGATCATCGTCCGAACCCAGACCAACATTGAGGCCCGCGTAAATCCCGCCAGACACCCCGCCGCGCCGCCCGAGAAATCCGTGCGCCAGGCCAGCGAAGGCGGGCACGGTCAAGACGTCAACGTCGGTCATATGGTGCCAATCCCTCTCCCCTTGCGGGAGAGGCTAGGTGAGGGGCGGGCGACGTCTGTCGCCCATAGGACTCTTTGTGAGTGCCACATCAACAACGGAACAGAGTCTTTTGCGCCGCAGACGCGGCTTTGCCCCTCACCCGGCCTCTCCCGCAGGGGGAGAGGAGCAGTGTCTTGATCCTTCATGCCGCCCCACTTTCAAAACCGCTGGGCACGGGCCAGTCGGCGTGATGCAGCGCGAGCACGCGGAACAGGCTGCCCATCGCGCCGGGATGCGTAAGCCGGTGGCGTGCAGCTTCGATTTCGGCGCGGCGGTTCGGGCTGGTGCTTGCCAATGCCTGCGCGCGCGCGCCGATCCCCAATTGTTCAAGCCACACCCCCTGATAGACCGGGCCAACCGCACGCACCCCGCGTGTGATCGCACACGCCGCGAGCGTTGCAAAATCGACATGAGCGCTCAAATCCTGATTGCCGGGCGCTTCGAACGGATTGGCATAGGCATGGCCTTTGAGCGCCTGAAGCGTTTCACCAACGGCTGGCCCTTCATAGCCATAGTCGGCGATGATCGCTGCGCCGCCCTGCGCCTTGATCCGGCCAGCCAGCGCGCGGGTAATCGCTACGCTTGCGGGCGATGTCTCGATGATGCTGCCGCGCGGGGCATCCAGAAATGCAGGCGGGATTACGCCGTCGGGCACGGGCTTTCCCGCAATTGGCAAAAACAGGACATCCTGACTCGCGACAAGCCGTTCGTGCCAGCCGTCCGCGCCTTTGATAAGCTGATGAACCGGCAGCGCATCGAAAAATTCATTCGCGACGATCAGCAATGCCGCGTCGTCTGGCAGCGTCGCGATGTCATCATGCCATATTGCATCGGGAACGTGCACCGTCTGCACCGCGCGCAGTGCCGCGCTGTTTTCGACAAAATGCACCGGCGGCATAAGCCCTGCCTTTGCCATGACGCGCAGCGCATCGACCGCAAGCGTGCCACGCCCCGGCCCAAGCTCGACATAATGGACAGGTGGTTTGCCCGCGCGGTTCCACATATCGGCAAGCCACGCGCCGATCAGTTCGCCGTACATCTGGCTGATTTCGGGCGCAGTGGTAAAATCGCCGCTGAAGCCAAGCGGATCGCGCGTCGCATAATAATGCGTGTTCGCCGCCGCCATGAAATGCGCAACCGGGATCGGCCCGCCCAGCGCAATCGCGCGCGCCAGCCGTTCGGGAAGATGGGTAACCTTGGTCATTTAGATCGCGACGCGGCTATCCGTTCGTGTCGAGCGAAGTCGAGACACGGGATTTCGCCGCAGCGTGTCTCGACTTCGCTCGACACAAACGGGTGCAGAGCAACTGCACTGCGCTTTTGCCAAAATCAGGCGACACTCGCGGTGCCTGCAATGCTTTCGACGCGTTGCCGCCGCGATGCTGCTGTGAGGACGAAGTAAATCCCCGCGATCAGCATCGGCAGGCTCAGCGTTTGCCCCATCGTCAGCCCCCACGGCAGGTTTTCAAGCCCCGCGTCGGGCTGACGGAAATATTCAAGGCCAAACCGCGCCAGACCGTAAATCATCAGCCCGACGCCAACAAGACGCCCCGGATAATAGCGCGAACTGGTTTTCCAGAACAGGAACCACAGCACCACCATCGACAGCAGTCCCTCAAGCCCGGCCTCATAAAGCTGGCTCGGATGGCGTGCAATGTCATCGCCGGTGCCCGGAAAGATAATCCCCCACGGCAGCGTCGTTGGCCGACCCCAAAGCTCTCCGTTGACGAAATTGGCCAGCCGCACGAGCAGCAATCCGAACGGGGTGGCGCACGCGACATAATCGCAGACGCGCAGGATGTTGAGCTTGTGCTTTCGGCAAAACAGCCAAATCGCGAAAATCGTGCCAAGGAACCCGCCGTGGAGCGACATGCCGCCTTCCCAGACCTTGAGCACGTTGATCGGGTTGAGGAAAAGTTCGGGCTTGTAAAACACGCAGTAGCCAAGCCTGCCGCCGAGGATGATCCCTAGCGTGGCGTAGAAAATGAAATCGTCGATGTGGCGCTTTGCCATTGGTGCGCCGGGCTGTGCGATCAGTTTTCCCAGATACCACCAACCCAGGATGATGCTGACGATATAGCTGATCGAATACCAGCGCAGCTTGAACCAGCCCAATTCAAACAGAACCGGGTCAAGCCCAAGCTGGTCATAACGGATGGCTGACGTAGCGTCAGCAAGAATTGGCAGGATCAAGGCTTTTCCTCGCGTGTTTTGCCCTCCATAGTGGCACAAAATGATAAGACCAAGGGAGAGATTCGTTATGCAATCAATTTTGGACAGCCGGGTAGACGCCGTCACGCAGGCGCTGACCGCTGCCAA
>JAYVVW010000097.1:0-8549 GCA_043786595.1 Sphingomonadales bacterium
TTGAAAGGCAATGATATGTCTGCGTTAAAAACTGTCGCACGTTTCGCCATGCCACTCGCACTGCTCGCTTTGGGGGCCTGCGCCACGCCGTTTCAGGCAAAGGTCAATCGCTTTCAGGCGTTGCCAACGCCGCAGGGGCAGACGTTTGTGATCCGCCCTGCTGATTCAAAACGCGAAGGTAGCCTTGAATTTTCGCAATATGCGGCGCTCGTTTCACAAAAGCTGTCGCAGGTTGGTTATCAACCCGCAGCGTCGGCAAATGCCGCGAGCCTGATTGTCACGCTCGACTACGGAATTGATGGCGGTCGTGAGAAAATCCGGTCGGTTCCTGGGAGCGGTTTTGGCTATGGCGGTTTTGGCGGTTATGGTCGTTACGGCGGGTTTGGCTACGGCGGCTTCGGGCGCGGCTTCCGCCACAGCCCCTACATCTACGGCTTCCATGATCCGTTTTTGTTTGGATATGGCAATGATGAAGTCGAAAGCTACACCGTCTACGACAGTGGCCTCGACATGGACATCACACGCAAGGCAGACGGACAAAAACTGTTCGAAGGCCATGCCGACGCAATGTCGCTCAACAACAACCTGACCTATCTCGTTCCCAATCTGGTTGAGGCGATGTTCACCGGTTTTCCTGGCAATTCGGGTGAAACGGTTCGCATAACGGTGGCGCCGCCATCGAAGCGGTGATGCGATTGGGCGCGTGTTTTGGGGTTGGGGCACGCCCGCGTCTAGGTCAAACCACCTCCGTTCGTGTCGAGCCCATCGACTTCGCTCAGGATAAACTTCGGCCAAGTGGCCGAAGTCGAGACACCTACGTGCGCGGCAATCCCTCGACTTCGCTCGGGACGAACGGCGATGGTTTAACCGAAAGCTAGCCTTCGAGCACGCGCATCAGCGTGATCACATCGCGGTCGATTTCGCAATCGCTTGAACGCAGCTTCTCGATCTGGCGCACCGCGTGGATCACCGTCGTGTGATCGCGTCCGCCAAAACGCCTGCCAATTTCGGGAAGCGAGCGCGGCGTGAGTTGTTTGGCCAGATACATTGCAATCTGGCGCGGCCGTGCGACTTCGCGGGCGCGGCGGGCCGATACCATTTCGGCCGGGCGGATGCGGAAATGCTCTGAAACGCGCTTTTGAATTTCGTCGATGGTGATTCGGCGTCGGCTGGCACGAAACATTTCGGCGAGCACATCTTCGGCAAAATCGACGGTGATGTCGCGGTTTCCAAGCGCCCCGTAGGCAACAAGCCGGTTGAGCGCACCTTCAAGCTCGCGCACGTTGGTCGCGATGCGTGACGCGAGAAGATCGATCACGTCATCGCTGACTTTCACCCCGTCCATCGCGGCAACCTTGGCGGCGACAATGGCACGGCGCAGCGGAAATTCGGGTGGCGCAATGTCAGTAACAAGCCCTTGGGTGAAGCGCGACAGGATACGCCCCTCAACACCGTCGAGCGCATGCGGGCTACGGTCGGCACTGATCGCGAGCCGTTTTCCGCTCGTCAGCAGCTCATCAACGGTGTGGAGAAACTCTTCCTGCGTCGAATCCTTGCCCGCGATGAACTGGACATCGTCGATCATCAGGAGATCAGCCGAGCGCAGCCGTAATTTGAAGCCCATCGTATCGCGCGCGCGCATCGCGCTGACAAATTCAAACATGAAGCGTTCGGCGGACATGTAAAGCACGCGCGATCCAGGGTTAGCCTGCTGGTGAACATGGCCAATTGCATGGAGAAGGTGCGTTTTGCCCTGACCCGTTTGCGCGTGAACATAAAGCGGATTGAACCGCATCGGGCTGCCCGTTGCAAAAGACTGCGCGGCGTTGGCGGCGATATTGTTCGTCGGGCCGGTTATGAAATGGCCAAAGGTCAGCCGCTGATCAAACTGATGTTGCTCGGTGGTTGCGGTTTCGGTGTGTGCGGGTTCAGCAACCTCAGCAGGCGATTCTGGTGCTTCATAGCGCACCGCCTTGATCGCAGAACCGACTTCGATCGTGACCGAGCGCACCGTCGGTAAAACGGCGCGCCACGTTTGCAACAGGCGATCGCCGTGGTGCGACCGCACCCAACTCACCATGAATTCGGATGGAAGCGCGAGGCGAATCGCATGATCATCCACACAATATTCAACAAGCTGTACAGGCTTCAACCAATGATCAAAGCTGCGCGCGCCAATGCTTTTGCGAAGGTCGGAACGGACTTGCTGCCAATGCGACTCGATTGCGCTGACTGCGCCCGACAATGTGGCTGTGCTGTCACCCGAAAGGGGACGATTAGACATAATATTCCACCCCCCTCATAACAAATTGAGCCACGCGACGTCGCACGAGTGATAAGCACGGTCACCCAAAGGCTGCGAATCAACCACAGCCTGAAATGCTGACTGTCTCATGATGGGCAGCACGCGACTCGCTCACTGCACTGACCATTTTGTAGGGGCGCGTAGGGGTGATGATCAAGGGCGCGACTGTCAAAAAAAAGAAATAAAGGCGGTTGACTCGATAAGTCGCAGGAATCCGTCACAAGGGTATAAGCACTTGAAAATAAACGAAATTCTATGTGGGGTGCGAATCGCGATCATCGCGAATCGCGAATTAACCGTGATTTATCAGGTACAAACAAAAACCCGCCGGTGGTGCCACCGACGGGTTGTATAACTTTAATTTGCCAGAGCAATCAAGCGAGCGCGGCAACAGCCTTCGTCAAACGCGCAAATTTGCGTGATGCCGTATTTCTGTGCATAACACCGCGTGCAACGCCGCGTGCCAATTCTGGTTGTGCGGCTGCGAGCGCGGTCGAGGCGACGGTCTTGTCACCTGCGTCGAGGGCGGCCTCAACCTTCTTGATGAAGGTACGGATCCGGCTCACCCGGTTTCCGTTGATTTCCGCGCGGCGATCGTTGCGACGGATACGTTTCTTTGCTTGCGGCGTGTTCGCCATGCTCAAACCTCAAATCTTGAAATGAAAAGCGACGCAGGCGAACCCGCGTCGTTTGAGTGAGCGCCCTTAGCCAGAATGATCCACGCGGTCAACCGTCAGCGCTGGCATTTTGCGCAGTAAAAGGTTGATCGCCCGCCGTCGACCCGGCGCAGCACCGGCGTGCCACAAGAGCATGGCTCACCTTCACGGCCATAGACGCGCCACTGCTTGAAAAAATAGCCCAATTCGCCGTCGGGCCGGGCATAATCGCGTAGCGTTGAGCCACCGGCGGCGATGGCGGCAGTCAGCACATCCTTGATCGCAGTGACGAGCGGTTTGAGTCGCGCTCGGCTGAGGTCGGCACCCGGCGTTTCAGGCGCGATTCGCGCGATGTGGAGCGCTTCACAGACATAGATGTTGCCAAGCCCCGATACGTTGCGCTGATCAAGCAGCAGCGATTTGATTGAAGCCGAACGGCCGCGCAGCGCGGCGGCAAGCGCGGACACGTCAAACTCGTCGCAGAGCGGCTCAGGGCCGAGCGCTGCGAACTGTGGCCACGCCGCGACCGCAGCCGTTGGCATCAGATCAAGCGAGCCAAAGCGGCGCGGATCATTGAGCGCGAGCACGCGCCCGGCGGACGTTTCCAAAATCAAATGATCGTGCGCGCCAATCGCTGCGGGATCAATGCGCCAACGGCCAGACATGCCGAGGTGGAAAATCAGCGTATCGTCACGGTCAGTATGGATGAGGCCGTATTTGGCGCGCCTGCCAAGCGAAGTCACGCGCGCGCCGGTCAATCGCTGGCGTAAATCGTGCGGGATTGCGCGGCGCAGATCGGCACGGCGCGGTTCGACGCGCACCAGCCGCTCGCCCTCAAGGACAAGCGCGATGCCGCGGACAGTTGTTTCGACTTCGGGAAGCTCAGGCACCCGAAAACCGCTAGCGATATGCACTTGGCTTGGCTAGAGCGGGGCGATGACCGACACTGTCTCCTTTGGCTATCGCGAACTGGCCCCGGCTGAAAAAACGCAGGCCGTGGGTGCTGTCTTCTCAAGCGTCGCATCGCGCTATGATCTGATGAACGATGCCATGTCGGGCGGGATGCACCGATTGTGGAAAAACCGCTTCGTGCGCCGGGTAAAACCGCGTGAGGGCGAGCATATTCTCGATATGGCGGGTGGAACAGGCGATATTGCGTTTCGGATGCAGGCGCTTGGCGCGCTGATCACAATTGCTGATATAAACCCCGATATGCTTGACGTCGGTATTGAGCGCGCGATTGACCGAGAGACCGGCGGACTGACTTGGAGCGAACAAAACGCCGAAACGCTCAGTTTCGATGATCGCAGTTTTGACGCTTATACGATCGCATTTGGCATCCGCAACGTGACGCATATCGACAAGGCACTGCGCGAAGCACACCGTGTTCTCAAGCGCGGCGGACGCTTTTTCTGCCTTGAGTTTTCAACGACGCTCTGGCCCGGCTTTGCCGAAGTGTATGACAGTTATTCGCACAACATCGTGCCCAAGCTCGGCAAACTGCTCGCAAACGATGAGGAAAGCTATCGCTACCTGATCGAATCGATCCGCCGATTTCCCGATATGGCGCGGTTTGAACGCATGATCGGCGAGGCTGGGTTTGTCCAGGCGCGCGTTGAGCCGATGCTGGGCGGACTCGTCGCGATCCACAGCGGCTGGAAAATTTGAGCCACACGATCATCCATTTCTGGCGGCTGATCAAATGGGGCCGGATCCTCGCGCGCAATGGCGCGTTGCGGGGGCTTGAGCGCGACATCAATACGCCGCTGGCGTTTCGCCGGATTGCCCGGATCGCGCGGCTGGGCAGCTTTCCGCCCGATCCGCCGGCTTATTCCAAAGCATTCCAGTCGATTGGCCCTGCCGCAATCAAGCTAGGCCAGACGCTTGCGACTCGCCCCGATCTGGTCGGTGAAGCGGCGGCGCGCGATCTGCTGCAACTCCAGGATTCACTGCCACCGCTTCCGTTCGCACAGATCAAGGCGGTGATTGAAGATGCGCTCGGTAAGCCTGTCGAGGCGCTGTTTGCGTCAATCAATCGCGTTCCCGTCGGCGCTGCGTCGATTGCGCAGGTGCATAAGGCGGTGACCACTGATGGACGGGTGGTCGCGATCAAAGTGCTGCGCCCCGGCGTTGAACAGAAATTCGCAAGCGACATCGAAAGTTATGAATGGATCGCAGCGCATGCGGCGGCGCGCGGCGGTGAACTTGCCCGCTTGCGCCCGCGTGAGGTGATAGCAACATTCAAACAGTGGACGCTGCGAGAGCTTGATTTCAGGCGCGAGGCAGCATCGGCATCCGAACTTGCCGATGCGATGTCGGCGCTTCCCGGTTATTTCGTGCCCGCAATCGACTGGACCCGCACCAGCCGCCGCGTGATGACGCTCGACTGGATCGACGGCATCAAATTGTCCGATCACGCCGCATTGGCGGCCGCCGGGTTAGACCGGATTGTGCTTGCGAAAAATCTGGTCAACGCGTTTCTTGTTCAAGCGATTGGCGGAGGATTTTTCCATGCCGATTTGCATCAGGGCAATATCTTTGCGCTTCCCGGAAACCGTATCGGTGCGATCGATTTCGGGATCATGGGGCGCGTCAATCGTCAAGCGCGGCTTTGGCTTGCCGAGATACTGCACGGGCTGATCACGGGCAATTACCGCCGCGTCGCCGAAATCCACTTCGTGGCGCAATATGTGCCAGCCCACCACAATATCGACGATTTCACGACGGCACTCCGCGCAGTGGGAGAGCCTATTCGCGGCGTTGCGGTCAAGGATATCAGCATCGCCAACATGCTCGACGGGCTGTTCGCGATCACGCGCGAATTTGACATGCAGACGCAGCCGCATCTGCTCCTCCTCCAGAAAACGATGGTGATGGTCGAAGGCGTCGCGTCGACGCTCGATCCCGAAATCAACATGTGGGAAGTCGCGGGGCCGTTCGTTGCCGAATGGATCCGCGAAGAGCTTGGCCCCGAAGTCGTGATTGCGACGCAGGTTCGTAAAGCGGCACAGACGTTGATCGACCTTCCCGATCTTGTCGCGCGGATTGAGGCCGCTTATCCAAAGCCTGGTGCCGCGCCGCTTGGGCCGCCGCTCGCCGAAATACAGGTGGGCACCGGGTCTGGCTTCTGGCGCGGCGCGGCTTTGATGGCAGGAGGCGCGGCGATCGGCGCTCTGATCGCTGTGCTGTCAGGTTGGGTGCTGTGAGGGGCAAGCGCGTTTTGCTGATCGTCGGCGGCGGGATCGCAGCGTATAAGTCGTGTGAACTCGTCCGCTTGATCCGTAACGAGGGTGCATCGGTGCGCTGCGTGCTGACGCGCGGCGGCGCGCAGTTTGTGACCGCGCTCAGCCTTGCGGCACTGTCTGAAGACAAATGCTACACCGATCTGTTCGACCTCAAGGATGAGGCCGAAATGGGACATATCCAACTATCCCGGCAAGCTGATGTGATCGTTGTTGCACCCGCGACTGCTGACCTGATGGCGAAGATGGCGGCGGGCATTGCCGATGATCTGGCGACGACGATCCTGCTCGCGACCGATACGCCGGTGCTTGTCGCACCTGCAATGAACGTGCGGATGTGGCAACACGCCGCAACGCAGCGCAATGTCGCCACGTTGCGCAGCGACGGCCTCACCGTGATTGATCCCGGTGACGGCGCGATGGCGTGCGGCGAATTTGGGCCGGGTCGTTTGCCCGAGCCAGAGGCGATCCTCGCTCACATCAAGACCGCGCTGGCATCGGCGTCGCGGCGTTTGTCGGGCAGGCATATCGTGGTGACGGCGGGGCCGACGCATGAACCGATCGATCCCGTCCGCGTGATCGCCAATCGTTCATCGGGCAAACAGGGCTTTGCCATCGCGGCTGCGCTCGCGGCACTGGGCGCGCGCGTGACGCTGATCGCAGGGCCAGTGGCGCTATCGACGCCCGAGGGTGTTGACCGGATCGACGTCGAAACAGCGCGCGAAATGGCGGACGCGATCGCTGCCACGCTTCCTTCAGATGCGGCGATCATGGTGGCGGCGGTTGCCGACTGGCGCGTCGATGTGGCGGATGAAAAGCTCAAGAAAGAGGCAGGCCCGCCGATGCTCAACTGGCACAAAAACCCCGATATTCTCGCAGAACTGGCGGTCTCTGCGCAGCGACCCAAGCTGCTGGTCGGATTCGCTGCCGAAACTTCAACTGCGGTCGCATTCGCAGCAGCCAAGCGCATCCGCAAAGCGTGTGACTGGATCGTCGCCAACGATGTATCGGTCGACAAGATGGGCGGCGCAGATAACCGCGTCCACCTCATCACCGCCGACGGCGTCGAAAGCTGGGAGCGGATGGACAAACATGCGGTCGCGCGCAAACTCGCCGAAAGAATTGCCGATGCGCTTGGATGAAATCGAAATCGCGCTGATGCGTTTGCCGCATGGGGACGGTCTGCCGTTGCCGGCCTATGCCACACCAGGTGCCGCAGGAATGGATGTTGTTTCCGCCGAAGCGCTTATCTTGGTACCCGGTGCGCGTCATGCGGTGGTAACGGGCTTCGCCATCGCGATCCCCGCTGGGTTTGAAGTCCAGGTGCGGCCGCGATCAGGGCTGGCGCTTAAAAACGGTGTCACCTGCCTCAATACGCCGGGTACGATCGACAGCGATTACCGCGGCGAAGTGAAGATAATCCTTGCCAATCTCGGCAGCGAACCCTTTGAAATCAAACGCGGAGACCGCATTGCGCAGCTTGTGCCTGCGCCTGTTCAGCGTGCGCGCTTTGCCTTGGTTGACAGTCTTGATGAAACCACGCGCGGTGTCGCCGGTTTCGGTTCGACCGGCGTTTGAAACTCTGCTAGTTTGCGCACATGAATAAACCGGCACATCCGATCGCGGCTGAGTCTGTGATCGCCCCAAATTATGAAGACGACGTCTATGGCTGGGCGATGGCGCAAGGCGCAATGCTCCGCGCACGCCGCTTCGACGCGATCGATTGGGATAATGTCGCCGAGGAAATTGAAACGATGGGGCGAAGTGAACGACGGGCGTTGCGCAGCAATCTGACGCAAATTTTTGTTCATATGCTGAAATGGGACGCGCAGCCCGAGAGGCGGGGGAGATCATGGTATCTCTCGATCATGAACCATCGGCGCCAAGCGGCGCGCGATCTTGATGAAAATCCGAGTCTGAAACCGTATGTGGAAGCCATCGCCGCCGATGCAATTGAAGATGCGCGTTTTGAAGCTGCCAAGGAAACGGGCATCGACAAATCGGTCTTTGATCGCTTACATTTTGCGGCAGATGACGCGTTCAACCGCGTCTATGACCCTCCCGAAGGCGACTGATTGGCGCTCACCGACCAGCAACTTGACCGTTACGCCCGCCACATTGTCCTCAAAGAGATTGGTGGGGCGGGGCAGGTGCAGCTTTCGCGCGCGCATGTGCTGCTGATTGGTGCGGGCGGGATCGGCTGCCCGGCGATCCAGTATCTCGGCGCGGCGGGGGTTGGTCAGCTTACGATTATCGACGATGATGTGGTGTCGCTGTCAAACCTCCAGCGTCAGATACTTTATGGCGCAGCTGATGTCGGGCGGGCCAAAGTCGATGTCGCGCGCG
>JAYVVW010000098.1:0-2916 GCA_043786595.1 Sphingomonadales bacterium
GTCTCTGAGAACCTCACCTTCCACACCAGCCTCCAAAAGCCAGTGTTGAATCAGAACTCAAGGCAAATGGGAATCCCCTAAATTGTCACTACAGCCTAGGGATTATGCGACAAAATGCACTCCCATCTGCACCACCCAATACGATCCAAACCCCTCCTGAGCATAATTCGTAATGCGGGGGTCGTAGGTTCGAATCCTATAGGCGGCACCAATATGGTAGTGGAAGTGCGGGGCGGTTGCATCAATCGCTTTGGCTTTCCTCGCATAAGCTGAGGCGGCCGGTCGGCCTCGCGAACACTGTCAGGTTCGGTTCCACAATTACTGAACGAACGAGCGCTTAAAACGCGCGGCGGAGTTGCGATTGCAACGTGCGCGCCGATCCGGTTTGCAGTGCGCGGTGTCGAGCAGGAGCGGCGATGCGCCAGACGCGATCATAAAGCGCGACACTGGCGATAATCACGCTGCGTGCGTCGTCAGGCAGTCGATCAGCGACCGCGGCGTCGGTCACAGCCGCAGTGCCAAGCGGTGCCGTCGATCCGTTAAATGTCGACGTGCGATTTTCAAGCTGCGCACGCTGGCTGAGCAGCCATGCGATCACATGCATCAGCCGCGTCGTCACTTTGAGCGACTCGCATGAAAAGCTGACGCGTTGCAGCGGCGACATCTGATCGCGTAATTCGCGGCTTTGCAAATCGAAATAGGCGCGCGCCTCATCGGCGAGCAGCATCGCCTCAAGGTAAAGGCCATTGATGACCTTGCTCGTGAGAGCAGGGGAGGAAGCATTATCGGTCACGCTGCCAATCATGCCACAATGATGCGCAACTGAAAACAGCGATAGCGCGGTGTTAACACTCTTTGCGCGTCATGCGAGAATATCGGGGATTAGCTCATTTTCGCGCATGATGATCTCATCCTTGAGCCGCAACTTGCGTTTTTTGAGACGCGCAAGGTGAAGTTGGTCGACAGGCTGTTGCTGTGCAAGTGCGGCACCGATCAGCGCTGCAATGTCGCCGTCAAGGTTGCGATGTTCCTTGCGCATGGCCTCTAGCTGCGCACCAATTTCCCTGCCTTCAAATCCAGCCATGGCGGCAATGCCTCGGTTCGGCGAAATGTGTCACATTTGCTCCCGAATGGCGGGAACAGGGGGCGACAAATGCCATTTTTAATGTTCTACTCTGCTTCTCACACATCAAGGAGATTCGCGAATGGAAACTTCACACACTCTCGCGCTTGAAACCAAACATGCTGGGCTTGATCAGCGCATCGCTGACGAGTTGCGCCGCCCTGCACCCGATACCGGGATGCTCGCCACGTTGAAAAAGCAAAAACTGAAAATCAAAGAATCGCTCAAACTGCGCTAGTTCGGAGTCGTTCAGGCCGCGATCAGTGCTTCAAACAGGCGGCGACCGTCGTTTCCGCCGTGCGCTGGTTCGATCATACGTTCGGGATGTGGCATTATGCCGATGACGTTGCCTGCGTGGTTAAGTACCCCCGCAATATTGCGCGCCGAGCCGTTGACCGGTTCGGCGTAGCGCAGCGCAACCTGGCCTTCGCCTTCGATCCGGTCGAGCGTATCGCTATCGGCAAAATAATTACCGTCGTGATGCGCCACGGGAAAGGTAATTGACTCGCCGCCGTGATAAAGGCGGGTGAACGGTGAGGCCGTGTTCGCCACTTGCAAACCGACGTCGCGGCAGACGAATTTGATGTCGGCGTTGCGCATCAGCGCGCCGGGCAGCAGGCCGGCTTCGGTTAGGATCTGAAATCCGTTGCAAATGCCAAGCACCCGGACGCCGCGTCCGGCTGCAGCAATCACGGCGGCCATGACCGGCGAACGCGCGGCGACTGCGCCCGAACGAAGATAGTCGCCGTAGGAAAAACCGCCGGGTACCGCGATCAGATCAACGCCGTCGGGCAACTCAGTTTCACGGTGCCACACCATGGCAGGCTTGATGCCGCTGACCGTTTCAATCGCAACGGCAAGGTCACGGTCACAATTTGAGCCCGGAAATACAATGACGGCCGATTTCATGATGTCAGTTCCGTTCGATCCGGTAATTTTCGATCACGGTGTTGCTGAGCAGCTTGCGGCACATCTCATCGATAGATTCGTCGGTGACATCGTCGGCAAGGTCAAGCTCGATCAGCTTGCCCGCGCGGACATCGTTGATGCCTGAAAAACCAAGCCCTTCAAGCGCGTGATGGATCGCTTTACCCTGTGGATCAAGCACCGCGGATTTGAGCGTGACAATGATGCGTGTTTTCATGGGGAGCGGGCTTTCCTTGGCAGTGACGCAATTGGCAGCGCCTATGCCGCGTCGCTGCGCGTGAGACAAGCGCGATATCGCAATTGCAGGCTTTTTGGTGATGATGAAAAGCTGTGTTAAGCTGCGTATTCCAATCGGGAGAGGTATATGCGTATCAATAAGACACTCGTTCGCAGCTTCGCTGTGGCTGCTGTTCTCAGCGTGTCGGCAACGTCGGCCGTTGCGCTTGGGCTAGGTGACCTTGCCAAGGTCGTGCTGGGCGGCAATTCGATCCTCAAAAAAGGTCAGGACAAATGCGGCCAGTCGCTTGGCCTGACGACCAAGGATTCGCTCGCGATGACATTTGCGCGCGCTGCGGTTGAAAAGTCGTTGCCGCTTTCGCAATTGGCCACACTTGATTCCGCCGCCGACGCCAGCGCCAATACCGCCGCGCAGTCACCGACATTTTGTGCCGAAACCAAGGCCAAAAAGCCCAGCATGATGAAAGCGATTACCAAAGCGGGCAAATCGATCCTGAAATCAGGTGCGCTTGGCGGGTTGAAGCTCTAGGCGCGATGGCATTAAGTTGAACCATCTTGCCTTTGCCGTCATTCCCGCGAAGGCGGGAATCCATATGCTCCGGACCTCAGAGTTTATGGATTCCCGCCTT
>JAYVVW010000099.1:0-4372 GCA_043786595.1 Sphingomonadales bacterium
CCCGCCTCACGCCATTCGCCCATCAACTGGCTGGGATAGGGCGCGACAAGCCGCTGCGCCTGGGCCCAATCGGCGCGCAGCCAGACGTCATGATCCTCAGGGTGGAGGATCAGCGGCATCGCCTTGGGGTGGACGGGGGCGATCAGCGCGTTGGGCTCGGTCGTCAAAAACGCAAAGCTGCGCATCTCACCGTCATCGCGCCATATCCCGGCAAAGGCAAAAACGGGCTGTGATGGCACATCGAACCAGTGCTGGCGTTTGGCACCTTTTTCGCCCGACCATTCCTGAAACCGCGTGACAGGGACAAGACAGCGGAGTTCAGGATGCTTGAGCGTCCCGATCCAGAACGGGCTTTCAAGATTGCGGACGTTGGTGACCAGCCGGTTGCTCACGGACTTGGGCGGCGGCGCAAAGCCCCACCGCGCAGGCATCATCCGCACGCGGACGTCACCCGTAATCACCGGCGCATATTTTCCGGGCGCGACATAGTCACCGTCCCAAGGGTCAACGCCCTGCGCCGCATTAAATATCTGCGCAATCGCGGCGGCAGGCGCGTCGAGGCGGTAGAGGTTACACATAGGTGCGGCAGGTTAGCGGGGGTGGGAGACGTGGGGAAGGGGGTGCGGGGAAAGAGGGAGTCGGGAAATGGGGAAGGGGAGTGACGGATCGCGGGAATTGTGTACCCGGAGTTCTCGCGTTCCACTCTATTCGTCATTCCCGCGAAAGCGGGAATCCATCTCACAGCGTGCGTGGCGGTGCGAATTGGAGAATGGCGCTAATTAGTATTGTGTCCCCGGAATTCTCCCCGGAATTCGTCGTGTCCCCGGAATTCGTCAGCATCATTGCACTTTAATTTCAGACGACATTTTATCACACTCAGCCCCAGAAGGTTCGGCTTTCGATCACGCCTTCGATCAACGCATCATCCTCGGGCACTTGACCGTCGAGCATCAGCATCGCGAGGCCGTGTACCTGTGCCCATGCGCGCAGCACGACGATCCGCAGCATCGCGGCGCTTGTCCCAGGCGGCGCAAGCGACGCGACAGTATCGCGCAGCAACTTCATCGGATTGGCAGCACCCGCCGGAATATGCGCAAAATGTTGCGCGCCCGGATCAAAGCTCATCATCATGCGAAACAGCGCGGGGTGCGCGATGGCAAAGCGTACGTAGGCGCGGCCGATCGCGTTGAACGCGTCTATAGGTGAGGTTTCGCGCGTCGCCGCCGCCATTTGCGCCGCGCCAAGCCGGTTCAGTCCTTCACGCGCAAGTGCTTCGATCAGCGCGGCCTTTTCGGGAAAATGCCGATAGACGGCGGGCGCGCTCACGCCGACAAGCCGCGCCACTTCGCGCAGGCTGAGCTGTTCGGCGTCGCGTTGTTCTATCAGCGCCATACCCGTGTCGATCAGCGCGGCGCGCAAATCACCGTGATGATAACCGCGCTTTTCGGGCGGCGGCTGTTCGATGTTGACAGTGTTAGCATTGCGCGACATAATGTAACCACTGTAAACATAATCGAGTCGTTTGCCAAGTCATCACGCGAAAGGATCAAGCCGTGGCCAGTGCCGTTGAAACACTGATTAGAAAAACGATCACCAAGGGCGTGATCAAAGTGGCCGATTTCAACCGCAACCGCATGGCCGAGCCCGCGACGCCGCATCCCTACCTCTCGGGCATTCATGTGCCGATGACGGGCGAAGAAACGCTGACCGATCTTGAAGTGAGCGGTTCGATCCCCGTTGAACTCGACGGGCGCTATATTCGCATTGGTCCCAATCCGGTGACGCCGCCCAATCCGGCATCGTATCACTGGTTTACCGGCGACGGTATGGTGCACGGCGTCCGGCTTCAGGGTGGTAAGGCGCTCTGGTATCGCAACCGCTGGATTCGCTCGAACCGGGTAAGCGCAGCACTTGGCGAGGCACCAGCGCCGGGGCCGCGTCACGGCATGACCGATACGGTGAATACCAACGTCCTTGGCCATAACGGTGACATCTGGGCGCTTGTCGAGGCAGGCGGCTATCCGGTGCGGATCACGCCAGAGCTTGAAACGATCGCGCATGATCCGTTTGGCGGATCGCTCAAAGGATCATTCACCGCGCATCCGCATCTCGACCCGCTGACCGGCGAAATGCACGCAATCTGTTATGAAGGCGCTGACCAGAATATCATCCGCCATGTCGTGATCGGCACCGACGGCAAAGTGCGGCGCGAAGAGCCAATTTCGGTCAAGCACGGCCCGAGTATCCACGACTGCGCGATCACCAAAAACTATGTTTTGATTTTTGATCTACCCGTGACGTTCTCAATGAAAACATTGCTTGCGGGCCATGCGTTTCCATATGCCTGGAACCCTGACCACCGCGCGCGCGTCGGCCTGCTCCCGCGTGAAGGGCATGACGCCGACATCATCTGGTGCGATGTTGATCCCGCTTATGTCTTCCATCCCTGCAACGCGTATGAGCAGGATGACGGCAGCGTGATCGTTGACGTATGTGCGCATGAAACGATGTTCGTCGATAATACGCAGGGGCCAAGTGCGGCGCAGACCCCGTTCGAACGCTGGACAATCGACCCGGTGGCAAAGCGTGTCAAACGCGACGTCATCGACGCGCAGGCACAGGAATTTCCGCGCCCCGATGAACGCCGCCTCGGGCAATCATACCGCTATGCTTATACCGTGACGCTTTCAAACATCACCAGTTTCGTCGGCAACGCGATCATCAAACATGATCTGATCGCACAGACCAAGCAGGTGCACGACTTTGGCCCGAACCGGGTGCCGGGCGAATTCGTGTTCGTGCCGCGCCATGCCGATGCGGCCGAGGATGATGGCTGGTTGCTCGGCTATGTTGTCGACACCGATCACCAGGCAACCGATCTTGTGATCATCAACGCGAATGATTTCGCGGGTGAACCTCAGGCGCGCGTGACAATCCCGCACCGCATCCCGCCGGGGTTCCACGGCAATTGGGTTGCAGATTAAAGCGTTACTGGAGCGCGCCGCGCGGTAATCACGCGCACGGCGGGTTCGAGCATCTCACCCTTCATCGGGCCCTGGCCTCTGCTCGTTGAGGCGGGGGAAGCGTGAATGCGACGCACAACGTCAATCCCCTCAACCACACGGCCAAACGCTGCATTGCCAAAATTATCGCCCGGCCCGCCCGGATTGGCGTCAAGATAGGGCAGCGGCCCGAGCGTGATGATGAAGTCGCCGCGCGCCGTGCCAGGGGCAAGCCGTGCCATCGAAATTGTGCCGTCGGTGTGCGTCACGCCGGTTTTGCTCGTCGGCTCATGCGCAATCGGCGGCAGCGTGCGCTTCGGGTCATTCTGGCTGCCGCCCTGAATAAAACCGAAATCGGGTGCGCCGGGCACTTTTGATGCGCGGTAGAATGTGATGCCGTCAAACCGTTTCTGGTCGATATAACGCAGGAAGTTGGCGGTCGTGATCGGCGCGCGCTGCTTGTCAAGCTCAAGCGTGATCGGGCCGAGGCTGGTGGTCAGAACGACGCGAACCGTTGCTGGTTTGATGATCGGCGCGGGGATTTGTGCGAGGACAGGGGCCAGCGTCAGCGCGGCGAGAAGGGCAAAGGCTGTTGTCATCGCCCGATTGTGCGTCAAGCCAGTGCGCGAGACAAGTCACGCGTAAAATAACGGCTGAACACGCGGTCGCTGTAATCGCCGAACGGGCCACATTCGACAAAGCCGTGGCGCATATACAGCCGGTGTGCAGCCATGAACGGCGCGTGTGGCCCCGTTTCAAGGCTCAGCCGTTTGAGCCCGCGCGCTGTCGCTTCCGAGATGATCTGCTCAAGGATCGCCGCGCCAACGCCGCGTTTGACGAACGCGGGGTCTGTGCGCATTGATTTGACTTCACCGTGGCTGGCATCAAGTATTTTGAGTGCGCCGCAACCTGCAAGTGCTGTCCCTTCCCACGCCGTCCAGAATGTGATTTCTGCCGCGCGCAGCCCATCAAGGTCAAGCGCATAGACGCTTCCCGGCGGCGAATTCGCACGCGCTTCATCAAGGTGAAACGCGAGCAGCTCAGCGATTTCGGGCCCGCGCAGATCATCGACAATGATTTTTAGCATGGTGCCCCGAGGTGTGATGAAAGCCGCTCACGGGTGCTGTTAAATCGGCGTCCCTCTCCCCTCGTGGGAGAGGTTCGGTGAGGGGCCAGCCGTGTCTGCGGCTGAAGGACTTCTGTCAATGCCGGTTCGCAGAGCAAACAGTTTTTTTGCGCCGCAGACGCGGCTTGGCCCTCACCGAGCCTCTCCCGCAAGGGGAGATTGATATATCTTAACCTGTTGACTTTGCATGTCTTTTTCTCTACAAATGTCCTGCACATCGGCTGCACAGATACACAATATCAAG
>JAYVVW010000100.1:0-15412 GCA_043786595.1 Sphingomonadales bacterium
GCTTTAGCGACCACAGACCCTTGTCCCAGCTATAGCTTTGCAGCGCCGAAACATCCTTCGCAAGATCCATCCCCTCTAGCCCGGCCCAATCTTGTGCCAGCGCAAGTAAGCCTGCGACATCAAACCGTCCATTAGCATCATGCGCGATCACCGCGTTGGGCGCACCCTCGACGCGGATCATTCGCGTGAGCGCGCGGGTATCGATTCCTGACAGGCCAATCCGCCCATTCGACGTCATCCACGCGGCGAAATCCTGCGTTGAGCGGAAGTTTGACGGCGCACTCACATCCTGCGCGGTAATGCAGCCAAGCGCGTGGGCATTTTGCGCCTCGCGGTCTTCGTCATTCGTCCCGACATTGCCGATATGCGGAAATGTGAAATTGATGATCTGCCTGGCATAGCTCGGATCGGTCATCACCTCTTGATAGCCCGTCATCGCGGTGTTGAAGCAGACTTCGCCGACTGCGATGCCCTGTGCGCCAAAGCCCCGGCCCCAGATAATCGCGCCACTCGCCAACACCAATACGCCAGTGGCTCCGCTTGGCGCACGCGTAGAGATGGGTTCGGCCATGATGGGGTCGCTCCGGGCAGGGGTTGTAACAATGTCGTTAAGTGATGGTCGCTAATGGTGCTGCGCCGCAGCGTCAATCTATTAAAAGCAGAATTTTGCGCCTAATGGTGTCGCTTCCCTTTCAGGATCGAGACAATCATGATTCGCGAAGACATCAAGGCCGCGCAGATTACCGCCATGAAGGCCGGTGACACGCAAACGCGCGACACTACGCGTCTAATTGTGGCCGCACTCAAGAACCGCGACATTGAGGCGCGCACCGGCAAAGCGGTGACCGATGATGATGCACTTGTCGTCGAAACGCTGCAAAAGATGATCAAGCAGCGCCGCGAATCGATCGATATGTTTGACAAAGGTGGCCGTCCTGAATTGGCCGCCAATGAGGCCGCTGAAATTGTCGTGATCGAACGCTTCCTGCCCGCACAGTTGAGCCAAGCCGATACGGTCGCGCTGATCGAAGGCATCAAGGCCGAACTAGGCGCGACGAGCGTCAAGGATATGGGTCGCGTCATGGCTGTCCTCAAGGAACGCCACGCCAGCGCGCTTGATATGAGCAAGGCGAGCGGGCTGGTGAAGGCTGCGCTTGGCTAACGTGTGCGGAAAGTGTATCAAGTCACATGAGTCTCCCCCCGCACTTTCTCGATGAACTGCGCTCGCGCACGGCGCTTTCTGCGCTGATCGGGCGGACGGTGAAGGTGACCAAGGCGGGGCGTGAGCACAAGGCGTGTTGCCCATTCCACAACGAAAAAACGCCAAGCTTTACGATCAACGATGAAAAAGGCTTTTACCACTGCTTTGGCTGTGGTGCGCACGGCGACGCGATCCGCTGGATGACCGATCAGCGTGGATTGCCGTTTATGGATGCAGTGAAAGAACTTGCGGCGGGTGCGGGCATGGATGTCCCCGCTGCCGATCCACGTGCTGCGGCGCGCGCCGAACGTGCGAACTCGCTGTATGACGTCATGACAGCGGCGGCCGACTGGTTCACCGAACAGCTTGGTACGATTGCGGGTGAAGACGCGCGGCGTTACTTGACCGGGCGCGGGCTGACGGCGGGCACCGTCAAGGCGTTTGGCATTGGTTATGCGCCCGATTCGCGCGGCAAGCTGCGTTCTGTGCTCGCGCGGTTCGGCGATCCGGCGCTGATTGAGGCGGGGTTGCTGATATCGGTTGATGACAAGGAGCCGTATGACCGGTTTCGCGGACGGTTGATGATCCCGATCCGCGATCCGCGTGGCCGTGTGATTGCATTTGGCGGGCGCATCCTTGGCGAGGGCGAACCCAAATATCTCAATTCACCCGATACGCCGCTGTTTGACAAAGGCCGGACACTCTACAATCTCGACCGCGCTGCGGCGTCTGCGCACAAGGCCAATGAGATCCTTGTCGTCGAAGGCTATATGGACGTCATCTCGCTCGCTCAGGCGGGCTATGAGGGCGTTGTAGCGCCACTTGGCACTGCACTGACCGAAGACCAGATTGCGCGTCTGTGGCGCGTTAGCGACTGCCCTACGATCTGCTTTGATGGCGACGCGGCGGGTCAAAAGGCTGCGGTGCGCGCAATTGGCCGCGCCCTGCCCTTCCTTGAGCCGGGCAAGTCGCTCAAATTCGTCACGCTGCCGCAAAAGCTTGATCCCGATGATGTCGTGCGCCAGCAGGGCAAAGCGGTGTTTGACCGGTTGATCGGTGAGGCGCGTCCGCTCGACCAATTCCTTTGGAATGTCGAGCAATTTGCCGAGCCGCTCGCCACACCTGAGGCACGTGCAGGCTTCGGGCGGCGACTGCGCGATCATGCCCGGACGATCCGCGATGAAGATGTTCGCACGCAATATCTCGCTATGTTCACCCAGCGTTTGAAAGAGTTATTTACCCCTAAAGAAAAAACTGGGCGCAAATTTTTTTCGGATGACAATTTTGTAGGGAAGCGCAGCCAAAAGGTAATGAAGAAGATTAACGAAGTTGGAATTGATCAGGCAGTGATCATTCCGGCTTTATTTTCAGGGTTCAAGAGGCACCCACTACTTGTTGCTCGACATGCGGAATCATTTGGCAGACTCTGGATTGCAAGTCGAGTTCTGCGTCAAATGCGAGAAGAAATATTCGAATGTGTTTTGACATTTCATAGCACAGTAACTCCATCGATATTGGACGCAGCTATCCGCTCCGCTGGCCTAGCTGGCGCATGGGACGCACTTGATGAAGCCATTCAAATGGCATTTTCGTTTTTGACGGCGGACGCAGATTTGACCAAGGCTGAAAACGATTTAGCTGCGGTCATTGAAAAACTCGCCGGGAGTCACGAAATAGCTGACTTACTCGCCACGTTGAACGAACAGCTAAAAATGACCGACAACTGGTCTGATGCTGGCTTTGAAGAGCAAGCTCGGCTACGGGCGGCTGAATTTTCCGCGATGGAGCAGCTCAAAGCGCTATTCCACGGCGATGATGAGAACATGATTGAAGGTATATAGGGCCCATGGCGAAAACGAACAGCGCAGACACAATCGACAAATCAGACAGCAGCGATGCGCCGCTGATTGATCTGAACGAAGCTTCGGTCAAGAAGCTGCTCGCGCGCGCCAAAAAGATGGGATACATCACTTATGACCAGCTCAACGAAGCGTTGCCGCAGGATCAGATGACGTCTGAACAGATCGAAGACGTGATGTCTGCGATCAACGAAATGGGCGTCAACATCGTCGAAAACGAAGAAGCCGCCGACGATGCCGACGAAGCCGAACAGGAAGAAGAGATTGAAGCCGTCGACGCCCCTGAAGGGCAGAGCGAATCGGTAGGCGACAAGAAAAAAGAAGTCGTTGACCGCACCGATGATCCTGTGCGGATGTACCTGCGCGAAATGGGTGCCGTCGAATTGCTCAGCCGTGAGGGCGAAATCGCCATCGCGAAACGGATTGAAGCTGGCCGCGACACAATGATCCTCGGGCTGTGCGAAAGCCCGATCACGTTCAACGCGATCATCGATTGGTCAAACGCGCTCAACGAAGGCACTATGCAACTGCGCGAAATCCTTGATCTTGACGCGATGCTGTCGAAGGATCCCGCGCCTGAAGCGCTGACTGACGATGCTCAAGATGACGCCAATGGCGAAATAACTGAAAAGACAGCCGGGCCGACGTTCAAGGAAGAAGAAGACGTCGTCGAAGCGCCCGCCGCTGAGGAAGACGAAGAAGGCGCGATGACCGAACGCCGCGCAAAGGCTCCGGTCGACGATGACGATGAAGACAATACGCTCAGCCTTGCGCAGATGGAGGAGCAGCTCAAGCCCGCCGCGCTTGAAAAATTCGCGCAGATCACGACGCTGTTCAAGAAATTCTCGAAAATCCAGGCGGCGCGTATCGAATCTCTTTCGGTCGGCAATGATTTCTCGGTCAGCGATGAGAATAAATATCAAAAGCTCCGCGAAGACCTGACCGAACTTGTCGAAAGTGTTCAGTTTCATAACGCCAAAATTGAATATCTGGTTGATCAGCTTTACGCGTTCAATCGGCGCCTGACCGCGCTTGGTGGCCAGATGCTGCGCCTCGCCGAACGCCATAAAGTGCCGCGTAAAGCATTTCTCGATAGCTATCTCAATCATGAACTTGATGAAAACTGGCTTGAAAATGCGCGCGGCGTCGACAAGAAATGGGCCGCTTTCGCCGAAAATGAAGTCGACGCTGTTGAACGTATCCGCGCCGAAGTAAACGAGATTGCGCAGCAGACGGGCATGTCGCTCGGCGAATTCCGGCGCATCGTTAACATGGTGCAAAAGGGTGAACGCGAAGCGCGGATTGCCAAGAAGGAAATGGTTGAGGCGAACCTCCGCCTGGTGATCTCAATCGCTAAAAAATATACTAACCGTGGCCTGCAATTCCTTGATCTTATTCAGGAAGGCAATATCGGCCTGATGAAAGCGGTCGATAAATTTGAGTATCGTCGCGGTTATAAATTCAGCACCTACGCGACGTGGTGGATCCGCCAAGCGATCACCCGCAGCATTGCCGATCAGGCACGAACGATCCGTATTCCTGTCCATATGATCGAAACAATCAATAAACTGGTCCGCACGAGCCGCCAATTCCTCCACGAGTCGGGGCGCGAACCGACGCCTGAAGAAATGGCCGAGCGCCTGTCGATGCCGCTTGAAAAAGTGCGCAAGGTGATGAAAATCGCCAAGGAACCGATCAGCCTCGAAACGCCAATTGGCGATGAGGAAGACAGCCATCTGGGCGATTTCATCCAGGATCCGAACGCGGTGATCCCGGTGGACGCGGCAATTCAGGCCAATCTGAAAGAAACCGTGACGCGCGTTCTCGCCAGCCTGACGCCGCGCGAGGAACGCGTGCTGCGGATGCGCTTCGGCATTGGCATGAATACCGATCACACGCTTGAAGAAGTCGGCCAGCAGTTTAGCGTGACACGCGAACGTATCCGCCAGATCGAGGCGAAGGCACTGCGTAAATTGAAGCACCCAAGCCGTTCACGGAAAATGCGCAGCTTCCTCGACCAATAGACAATGTCGCGCTTCCACCTCGCTTAATCGCGTTAAATCGGCGAGATTCGCTGCGTAAACCTTCTCTTTACATGCTTGGTGTACATCTGCTCACCATGAGTAGATTTGCCCGCGATTGTGCGGCGCGTCTGGTTGGGGATGAGTTATGGCAAGTAATGCGCCAATGCGAGACGGTACCGCGAGACCAGCGGATGTTATCACGAACCTAGTGAGTGTTGATGGATCGATAACACATCGCTATGTTTCAAGCAGCGACCTTCTTTCAGGGCGATTTGCCGCGCGTAATTTGGCCGATGCCGCGCATTATCTGTGTACGCTACACGGTCGCCATCCCGGTGTGATTGACCTTGCTGCTACGCGAACTGTTCATGATGCGGCGCGCAACTGGATGATATCGGCAGTCGATGGATTTGCGGCAGAGCGCCTTATTCTAACGCAGTTGGCGGTCGCAGCCGGCCCGTTACCAAGCACGCCAGGCCAACCCGAAAGTGAAGCCGCAGTCGTGGGTCAGCGTCACGCGCTTGACATGCTCGCCCGGTCAGACCGCGATGGTTGCGCGCTTGGTGCTGCTGCTGCGCTGGTGCTTGATTGGGCGGCGATGCGCGGCGTATTGGACGTTTCAGCCAAAAAATGGGGTGTCATGATCGCGCAATCGGCGCTGCCTTCAACCGTAGAAACGCGAACGATGATCGAAGGCGTCGCCGGTACGCCTGCCGTTGAACGTGCAATGGGCTTTGGCGCGCAACAAATTCTCAATCAGCATCGCGGTCTTTGGGATTTGCTTGAAGCGAGGCACATCGCGCGCGGCGATTACTGACGCTGTCATCAAAATCGGTGCTTGCACCGGCCCCAAAGCCTGATAACGCCAATCCTGACTTTACGTTCACGTTAAGACAGGCGAACCCATGCGATTTACTGGCACGAAAGATTATGTAGCAACCGATGATCTAAAGGTTGCCGTCAACGCCGCGATTACGCTGCGGCGACCGCTCCTGATCAAGGGCGAACCCGGCACGGGCAAAACCGTGCTTGCACAGGAAATTGCCAAGGCAATGAATGCGCCGCTGATCGAATGGAACATCAAATCAACCACCAAAGCGCATCAGGGCCTGTATGAATATGATGCGGTAGCGCGGCTGCGCGATGGCCAGCTCGGCGATGAACGCGTTCATGAAATCCGCAATTATATCAAAAAGGGCAAACTTTGGGAGGCGTTTACGAGCGCGGAACTGCCTGTCCTCCTGATCGACGAAATCGACAAAGCCGATATCGAATTCCCCAACGATTTGTTGCAGGAGCTCGACCGGATGAGCTTCGACGTTTACGAAACGCATGAAACGATCGCCGCCAAAGATCGCCCGATCGTGATCATCACGTCGAACAACGAAAAGGAGCTGCCCGACGCGTTCCTGCGCCGCTGCTTTTTCCACTACATCAAATTCCCCGACCGTGAGACGATGCGCGAAATCATCGACGTCCACTTCCCCAATATCCAGAAAATCCTCGTCAGCAAGGCGATGGACGTGTTCTACGAAGTCCGCGACGTGCCGGGTTTGAAGAAAAAGCCATCGACCAGCGAATTGCTCGATTGGCTCAAGCTGATTTTAGCCGAGGACATGCCGCTCGATGTGCTCCAATCGCGCGACCCAACCAAAGCGATCCCCCCCTTGCACGGCGCGTTGCTCAAGAACGAGCAGGACGTGATGCTGTTTGAACGACTGGCATTTATGGCTAGAAGGCAGGGGTGAGTTTCGCTTGATTGGAACTCAAAATGAACATACTATCTTGATTTGTTCTGGTTTGGGAGATTTGCGTGCAATCCATTGAACTTTTCGCAGGCGCTGGCGGATTGGGTCTAGGAAGCAATCTCGCCGGTGCTGCCCCGCAGTTGATCGTTGAACGGGATCGTTGGTGCTGCGCTACACTCCGCCGAAATGCAGATAATTTATGGCCCGATCCGGTGGAAGGCGATATTCGCACTATCGATTTTCACTGTTACGAAAATAAGATTGATCTCATCACCGGCGGGCCGCCCTGCCAGCCTTTTTCGCTTGGCGGCAAGCATAAGGCACATGATGACCACCGCGACATGTGGTCAGAGGCTGTACGCGCTGTGCGTGAAGCTAAACCCCGCGCCTTTATTTTTGAAAATGTAAAAGGTCTAACAAGAACCAGCTTTTCGGCCTATTTTAACTACATTACTCTGCAACTTACTTACCCCGAAATTATTCTCTTTGAAGCTGAGGAATGGCAAGACCACCTTTATCGCCTTGAGCAGCACCATAGTTCTGGCAAACGAAGTGGATTACAATATCAGGTGATCCCACCGCGCGTGCTTAATGCCGCCGATTACGGCGTGCCTCAGAAACGCGAACGCGTCTTTTTCATCGGATTTCGGGATGATATTTGTGCCAATTGGTCATTTCCAAAGGCAACGCATAGCCATGAAGCGTTGCAACAGGATCAATCTGAGCGCGGCGCTTATTGGGATTTACACAGACTGCCGCGCAGACATCGCACACCAACCCGGCCCGTCCGCGACGAAGTGAAATCCGTTTTGGCCCCTTGGAAGACCGTCCGTGATGCCTTTACCCAATTGCCAGACCCGGAAAACGACCCAAAAGCTGCTGCACAGTTCCTCAATCACCGGTTCCAGCCAGGTGCACGCTCATATCCTGGCCATACTGGTAGCCCGATTGATATGCCCGCCAAGGCCTTGAAAGCAGGTGTGCACGGCGTTCCCGGCGGTGAGAACATGATGGTACGCGGTGATGGCAGTGTGCGTTATTTCACTGTGCGGGAAAGCGCCCGATTGCAAACTTTCCCCGATGGGTTTGCTATCGAAGGATCATGGTCGGAAGCCATGCGCCAGTTGGGAAATGCTGTTCCGGTCGATTTGGCCCGCATCGTAACGGCTTCGGTTATCAGCCATCTGTCACCGCTCAATGGCTGAGGCCTATAACCCCCTTAACAAACTCAACCTCGGTAAATCTGTCGTCGAGGCGCTTCTTGTTTCGCTGCCAACGAGCTTGGATGCAGTTTCACCGTTCGAAGGGGCTGGAATTTACGCTATTTATTACCATGGCCGGTTTGAGCCATACCATGCCATATCTGCAGATGATTTATTGTCCGTTGAAACGCCAATCTATGTCGGCAAGGCAGTTCCATCCGGCGCACGCAGAGGCGCAAACTTGACGACAAGCAGTACGGGAAGATGGTTGTTCAACCGGGTTTCAGAGCACCGTGATTCCATCAAGGCTGTGCAAAACCTCAACGACGAAGATTTCTCCATCCGTTATTTGGTGGTAGATGATATTTGGATTCCATTGGGTGAAGCGCTGCTTATTTCGACTTTTAGTCCCGTTTGGAACCGGCTCATTGACGGGTTTGGCAATCATGATCCGGGTGCAGGCCGCTACAATGGCTTGAGACCACTGTGGGATGTTTTGCACCCGGGCCGGACATGGGCCGAAAAGTGTAAAGCGAGAAGCGAGACACGCGAGGAAATTGGCCGTCGAATTCTTGATTACTTTGCAGCTATAGATAAGGCAGACTGACCCATGTTCTTAAATTTCCTCGACGAACTTCCCGCCGCTGGCACCATCTCTGAATATTATCCGCCCAGCTCTTGCCTACACACACTGGCAAGCGCCACTATGTCTTCACCGAGAGCCGCCCAGACCAATTTTGCATCGATACCGGCGTAATCATGCGCGATCACATTTCGCATCGCAACCAATGCTGGCCAATCGATATGAGCATGCCTCTGTCGAATTTCGAGAGCCAGTTTGCCGCAATTTTCGCCGATGATCGACAATCTATATGCGGTCAAATCAATTTCGTCACGGTCTGCAAGGAATTGCGCACGCGTCATATCGGAAAGACGGCGATCGACATGATCGATCAACTCAAGGATCAGTGCAAGACGATCCTCATCGCGATAGCTCAAAATATGCGAACCATTTCAGCCTCAACGCGCGCGCGCATGCGTGGGCGCATCCCGGCGCGTGAGACAAAATCTACATGATTGTTGAGCAATGCCTCAAGACGCAATTGAATGCGCGCCTGATCGATCAAGCTAAAATGTTCGTCAGCCTTTTCAGCAACATCAAAGGCAAGATCAATATCAGAGTTGTCATGGGCGTCGCCCCGCCCTTGCGAACCGAACAGATAAAGCGCCGATATGCCCGCATCCTTCAATTCGGAGCTGGAGTTAACAATCATCGAACGGATTTCAGCAATGCTCATTTGCGATGTATAGCAGATCAATAATTCAAAATCACTACTAACAGAATATATTGAGAAACCCATGTTCTTCAACTTCCTCGACGAACTCCGTTCCGCAGGCATCCCCGCCAGCCTCAAGGAGCATCTCGTGCTTCTCGAAGCGCTTGACCGTGATGTGATTGAGCGCAATCCCGAGGAGTTTTACTACCTCTCCCGCGCGACGTTCGTGAAGGATGAGGGGCTGCTTGACCGCTTTGATCAGGTGTTTGCCAAAGTGTTCAAGGGCATCATCACGTCATACGGCGAGCAAAATGCCGAGGTGCCCGAGGAATGGCTTAAGGCCGTTGCCGAAAAATTCCTGAGTGCTGAAGAGATGGCGGCGATCAAGGCGCTTGGCTCTTGGGAAGAGATTATGGAGACGCTCAAGAAGCGGCTTGAGGAACAACAAAAGAAGCATGAGGGCGGCAGCAAGTGGGTCGGCACAGGCGGCACATCGCCCTATGGCAACAGCGGCTATAACCCCGAAGGCGCGCGAATCGGCGGTGAAAGCAAGCACGGTCGCGCGCTCAAGGTGTGGGACAAGCGCGAGTTCAAAAACCTCGATTCAACCAAAGAGCTTGGCACACGCAACATCAAGATTGCGCTGCGCCGCCTGCGCCGCTTTGCGCGCACGGGTGCGCTTGATGAGCTTGATATCGACGCTACGGTGAGCGGCACTGCCAAGCAGGGCTGGCTTGATATTCACATGCGCGCGGAGCGTCGCAACGCGATCAAGCTGTTGCTGTTCCTTGATGTCGGCGGTTCGATGGATCCGCATATCAAATTGTGCGAGGAATTGTTCAGCGCGGCGACGACTGAATTCAAAAACCTTGAATTCTTCTATTTCCATAATTGCCCATACGAAGGCTTGTGGAAGGATAACAAGCGCCGGTTTAGCGAACGCACGCCGACATGGGATGTGCTCCACAAATACGGCCATGATTACAAGCTGATCTTCGTCGGTGACGCGGCGATGAGCCCGTATGAGATCAGCCACCCTGGTGGTTCGGTTGAGCATTTCAACGAGGAATCGGGTACCGTCTGGATGCAGCGGCTGACGACCACCTATCCGGCGGCGGCATGGCTTAACCCTGTGCCTAAAGAACATTGGGGTTATTCGCAGTCAACCAAGCTTCTTAAGGAAGCGATGAACGACCGGATGTATCCGCTCACGCTTTCCGGGCTCGACGATGCGATGCGGACGCTCACGCGCAAGAACTGAATTTATTTCGGCGGCAGCGTGAAGACCGTGTCGCGCATGATCGTGGCGGCGATTGCCGTGCCGATTGGTATGACTGCACTGCGCCCCGAAAAAGCGCCGCTCACCACGGCAAGGCCAATAACTTGGCCGCCCGATATTTTGCCTTTGGCATTTGCAGCACCTGACAGCCGGATCGTCTGGTTGCCGATGCGCATGTAAAGCGGTTGGATCGACAATTTCCCATTCTGCCCCATCCCGCCCTTCACGCGCGATGCTTCAATAATCCCGACGGCCGGAGCACCTTTTGGTGCTATCAGCATCGCATCAATTACCAAATCGTCGGTCAGTTCGAGCGGGACTGTGTCGCCTTTGACGCTGGATTGACTCGAAAGCGCTGCATTGGTGCGCAAATTGACGATCGTACCGGCCTTCAGCGTGATTGAGTCGGCATAAGCTGGCTGACTCAAACCAAAACCAACCAGCGCGGTGGCGACAATCAGATATCTTTCCATCAGTTTGGCTTTATCGGTATGACGCGCGTAACCGGACTGGCGTCAAGGTTCAAGACGACATCCTCGCGAACAAACCCGTTCAAAAGCTCACCCGCTTTGATCTTGGCGTTGTTGCCCCGGTGAAACAGGCCTGACACACCTGCAAAGATTACAGCAATACCCGCCGATCCAGCACCCGTTCCCTTAGCGCTTGTGTCTCCCTCGAGCGGAATTTCCGCATTGCCAAGCTGTATATGAAGCAGGCGTGCGGTCATCGTCCCCGATTTGCCAAGCCCACCCGAACCAGTCGCGGTGACGACTTCACCATAAGCAAGCGTTCCGACGGGGATGATCGTGGCTCCGTCAACGATAATCGGCTGGTGAACGCGCAGTTTGAAACGCGTGCCAGGCGAAACGTTGGCCGTACTCACCTCATTGATCGCCATGAGGCTGACAGGGGTATCGCGCGTGAGTGTGATATGATTGACGATCGGAGGCGCAGGCGTCGTCGACGCAGGAACCGCGTCCTGCGCCTGAGCTATCGAAGCCGATAACATCAGTCCGCTCAAAATAAACAAATGTTTAATCATGGTACGACCCCCATTTTCTTTCGAGAAAAGCGCATTCGAAGGCGCAGGTCAAGCTGCTTTGATCACCGCGCTTTGAGGGAGATTGACACTAACGCAAACTCGCGCGACTATTACCCAACAAATAGGGAGGAACTTACATGAAAAATTTGGTCGCATTCGCATTGGTCGCAACGTTGGTCGCCGCTACGCCGCAACTTGCTGTGGCGAAAGAGAAGAAAACTTACGTGGTGGTCAACGAAGAAGTCGGCGTCCCGGTCTTTCCGTATGATATTACCGACCGGCCTTACAAGGTTTTGGGTGAAGTGACTGCAGGCGTTCGCAAAGCGACGATATTCAGCAAGGAAGCCTCGCAAACCAAGATTTACAAAAACCTTTGGGAGCGCGGCGAAAAAATCGGAGCCGACGCAATTATCAACGCAAAATACGGCGATTCGCATGTTTCAGCGTTCAGCTGGGGCAAAACCAAAGCGACGGGCACTGCAATCAAATTTACTGGCCCGGCGATGGCGAAATAATCGCCCAGCCTTATCCGATCACCGCTTGATGCAACTTGGTGGCTATGCCATCAGGTTGCAGAGCAAGATTGATAATCAGGATGTGGCTGCATGAACTTTCAGTTTTCAGAAGACGCCGAAACACTTCGCGGAGAAGCGCGTAAATTCTTGGGCGCCCAATCGGGTTACGAAAAAGCCCGCGCGGTGATGGAGGGTGATGCACCAAACGACGCGGCGCTTTGGAGCAAAATTGTCGAACTTGGCTGGACAGGACTTCGCATCCCAGAGGCGCACGGCGGGCTTGGTATGTCGGTGCTTGAGCTTTGTGTGCTGGCCGAAGAGGTTGGTCGCGCATTAACGCCGGTGCCGTTTACATCGTCGGTGCTGATGGCAACCGAGCTGCTGCTCGCAAGCGGCCACGAAGCCGCTCAGGCGCAATGGCTTCCAAAACTTGCTGACGGAAGCGCAACAGGCACTGTAGCCTGGATTGAAGGCACTGCTGCTGCACCAACCGCAGCGCCAAAGCTTGTTTACCGCGACGGCACTTTAACCGGCTCCAAACTACCTGTTGCTGACGGGGTGAGTGCAGATTTCGTGATCGTCACCGCCACGGGCGCGGCGGGCGAGCTAGTCATCGCGCTTGTCGAACTAAACGGCGAGGGCGTGACACGAAAGGCGTGCGAGACAATCGATCTCGTCCGCAAATCAGCCACAATCACCTTTGATAATTCACCGTGCACGCTTTTGGCGAGCGGCGACGCTGCCACCGCACTACGCGCCAAATTCCTCCACAGCAGCGCGATATTGCTGGCGTTCGAAGCAATTGGCGGTGCTGACGCAGCGATGGAAAATGCAGTGGCTTTTGCTAAGGATCGCATAGCGTTCGGTCGCAAAATCGGCGGGTATCAGGCGGTCAAACACCGCTGCGCCGACATGTACATCAAAAATCAGTTGGCACGCAGTCATGCATATTACGGTGCCTGGGCGCTTTCCACTGGCGCTTCGGAACTACCGCAAGCCGCCGCAGGCGCGCGTGTTGCGGCAATCGAGGCTTTCCAATTCGCCGCTGAGGAAAATGTCCAGCTCCACGGCGGGATCGGGTTTACTTGGGAAAGCGATTGCCAGTTTTTCTATCGTCGTGCACGCCTTCTCGCGCTTAGTTTGGGATCCCGCGCATTCTGGTCTGATCAACTTGTCCGTTCGCTTGAACAGCGCAACACCGAACTCGCCGCGTAGAAAGGCTGACCAATGAACTTCGAAGACACACCGCAAGAAGCCACCTACCGCAAAGCGATATCGGCATGGCTTGCCACTAACGGTTCCGACTACCGCGAAGCTGTCACCGGCGGCGACGGCGTTGCCCGAGCCAAAGCGTGGCAGAAGATCAAACATCAAGCAGGGTTTGTCGGAATCACTTGGCCCAAAGCCATGGGTGGCCAGGGCGGCACGCCGATGCAGCAAATCATCTTCAATCAGGAAGAAAGCAAGTACCACGCGCCGACGGGGCTTTATGCAATCGGGCTTGGAATGTGCATCCCCACTGTATTCACCCACGGCCAACCAGAAGTCGTCGCGCGCTATGTAGAGCCTGCAATGCGCGGCGAAGAAGTCTGGTGCCAGCTTTTCTCCGAACCATCGGCAGGCTCGGACCTTGCCGGTATCCGCACAAAGGCAGAGCTCGCCGGCGATGAATGGGTGATCAACGGACAGAAAGTCTGGACGAGCGGGGCGCAACATTCCGATTTTGGGATCGTCGTAACACGCACTGATCCGGGCGCACCCAAGCACAAGGGGTTGACGATGTTCATCGTCAACATGCGCGATCCCGGCGTAGAAGTGCGGCCGATCAAACAAATGTCGGGCGGTGCCGAGTTTAACGAAGTGTTTTTCACTGACGTTCGTGTGAATGATAGCCACCGGCTCGGCGCGGTAGGCGATGGTTGGAAGGTCGCCCTGACAACATTGATGCATGAACGCGTGGCGGTGGGCGGTAAGCCTGCGACGGCACCCGGCGTTCAGGATATGATCGAATTGGCGCGCAGCATTGATACCGAAAGCGGCAATGCTCTTGAAGAAAGCCGTGTCCGCCAGAAAATTGCCGATGTGTATATTCAGGATCGCGGTATCGCGCTCACGCGGATGCGGACAATTTCGGCGCTGTCGTCGGGTCGCACGCCCGGACCGGAATCGAGCATTTCAAAGGTTGTCGTTGCAAAGATGATGCAAGACATGGGCTCGTTCGCCGCCGATCTCGCGGAGGGCGCAGGACTGATTCAGGGCAAAGACGTGGTTGATCTTCCCCATCTTACCAAGCTCCAACAGACTTATGTCGCGGCGGCGGGTCTGCGTATTGCGGGCGGAACCGACGAGATTTTGCGCAATATTATCGCAGAGCGGGTACTCGGTCTTCCCGGAGACATGCGCCCTGACAAAAATATACCATTCAATGAAATCCATAAATACGCCGAATGATTACGGAATAATCCGCGCCGCGCTGTCAGTGATCACTAGGATCGCGTCAGCGCGGGCAAGCGCGACAAGTGTTAAATCATGCGCTTTGGCGCGGTCGCTCGCAAGTGTTGTCGGCGCTGATATTGTTACGAGCACCGGGCAGCCAGCAATTATGGTCTTTTCAACCAATTCGTAACTGCACCGCGCACTCAGCAGGAAAAAACCCGAAGCGGGCGCGATTTCGCGAGCCGCCAACGCACCGATCAATTTGTCGAGAGCATTATGCCTGCCAACATCTTCGCGAGCCAGGACGATTTCACCCGACGGCGTGCAAAACGCCGCGCCGTGAACCGCGCCGGTCTCGCGATTGAGCGGCTGAAACGCGCGAAACGATTGGAGTGCGGCGAAAATTGCGTGTTGGCCGATCCGCACGTCAGATCGGATTGGCGCCAACGGCCGCATGACCTGCTCCAAATTTTCCAGACCACAAAGGCCACAGCTTCCCTCGGACACGCGCTGTCGCGCGCGCTCGATGAGTTTGGGCGTCAGATAGTCAGCGATTTGTATCCGCAGGATCAACCCTTGCGCAGCGGCGATAATTTCAATTCCGGTAACGTCATGACGACTGGCGATGATCCGCTCGGATAGCGAAAAGCCCAGCGCAAAGTCCTCCAAAGCATCAGGACTTGCCATCATCACCGCATAGCCGAACCCGTTATATTCGATCGCAATCGGCATTTCGACCGCGAGTGCGCGTTCAAGTGAATCCGCGTTGCCCGCCCGGCGCACTATAGTCACATAGTTGCGGCGCGCGCGCGGGGCAAGTTCAGCCAAT
>JAYVVW010000101.1:0-5375 GCA_043786595.1 Sphingomonadales bacterium
GATCATGGGGACGAGCGGATCGGGCAAATCGACCTTCATGAACCTTGTCGGCTGCCTTGATGTCCCAACCGCAGGCACGTTGCTGCTTGATGGCAGCGACACGCGCACGCTTGATAGCAACGCACTTGCCGACATTCGCAATCAGAAAATCGGCTTTGTGTTTCAGCAGTTCAACTTGCTCAATCGCACCACTGCGCTCGATAATGTCGCAGTGCCGTTGATCTATGCCGGGGTAAGCACGCGTGACCGGCGCGAACGCGCGCGTGCAACGCTCACCGCGATGGGGCTTGAGAACCGGCTTGACCATACTCCAGCAAAGCTTTCGGGGGGACAGCAGCAGCGCGTGGCCATTGCGCGCGCGCTTGTGACAAATCCGCTCATGCTGCTCGCCGATGAACCGACCGGCGCGCTTGATACGCAGACTTCGGAAGATATCATGGCAATCTTCCAGCGCTTGAACGACGAGGGCATCACCGTCATCCTCGTCACGCATGAAGCCGACATCGCCCAATTTGCGCAGCGCCGGATCATGTTTCGCGATGGCAAGGTCGTCGAGGACGTGCCCGTGAGCAATCGCAGGAGGGCCGCATGAACGCGCGATCGATTGGACGGTCACTGGCGGGGCGGCTGTCGGCATGGAGCGTCAACATCCCGATCGCGTTCACCGCGCTGCGCACCAATTTGATGCGGTCAATCCTGACCACAATCGGCATCATGATCGGCGTGTTGTCGGTCATCCTTGCGGTTGCAGTGGGCGAAGGCACCAAGGTTTCGGTGCTCGATTCGATCAATGCGCTGGGATCAAACATGGCACTCGTTTTCCCCGAGCCCGAAAATAATGGCACGCGCCGCACCGTTGATCGCGGACGTTTGACCGAGCGTGATGCGCGCGCGCTGCGCCGCCTTGTACCCGGCATCAGCGGCGTCGCGCCGCAATTGCGCAGTACAATTCAGATGGTCATCGCGGGTCGCAATGCAAAGACCGCCGCTGTCGGCACTACGCCTGAATATGGCACAGTCACCAACATCACCGCCGAAACCGGACGCTTCATCAGCGAAGCCGACGTGCGGACAGCCGCGCGCGTCATCGTGCTTGGCCCAAGCGTTGCAACCAAATTATTCGGCGGGTTCGAACCCATCGGCCAAAGCATCCGCGTCAACAAGATACCCTTCGTCGTGATCGGCATTCTTGAAAGCAAGGGCAGCAGTTTTGGCAATGACAATGACGATCTGGCCATCATCCCGATCAGCACCGCACGGCAACGCTTTGCCACGGGCACACTTGCGGGGCCAGATGACCTTCATGTGTTGTTCGTCGGATTTGAAGATGGCACCGACCTTGCGACCGCGAAAAAGGCGATGGTTCGCGTGCTGCGTGATCGCTACCGCGTCGGCAAAGACGAATTAAGCCCCTTCACGGTCAACACCACCGAAGAGTTTATGAAGGAAACGGGTCAGGTGACGGCGGTGATCCAGACCTTGCTCGTTGCGATTGCCTCAATCTCGCTGCTTGTCGGCGGCATCGGGATCATGAATATCATGCTCGTCAGCGTCACCGAGCGGACGCGCGAGATTGGCCTGCGCATGGCGCTTGGTGCCAAACGCGCCGATATCCGCAATCAGTTCCTCGTCGAAGCCGCCGTCCTGTGCGTGATCGGCGGCGCGATGGGGCTGGGCCTCGCCATGGCCGCCGCCGAAGCCTTCAAACGCCTCGCCGATTTCCCTGCGCCGATCGGCGTTGGCATATCGATCTTTGCAATCCTGTTTTCGGCATTCATCGGCATCCTGTTCGGAGGCTACCCCGCCATCCGCGCCTCACGCCTGTCACCAATTGACGCACTACGGAGCGAGTGAGTTCACCGGGGCGCTCTATGCTGCCACCTTTGCTGCCTTCTTTGCCAACGCGTTCAGCGCCTTTTTTACGATTGCTTTTGCTGCTTTTGGCGGATCGCCATCAATCGTATCGCGCTTCATCACATCACTTGTCAGGATCATCCGCAAATCGTCATCGGTTGCGCGAACACCGTCAAACAATCTTCGCAGTTCCCGGCGCAACGTTCCAACAACAGCTTCCGATTGCAGTAGCTCGGCGATCACAAAACGGTTCACTATCTGTGCGTGACGGTGATACTCTGCCAGCGAGTCTGACGAAATGCTCTCGCGACACAACATGAAAAGTTTACTCAGGTCATCTACCGAGCGGGACGATAACTTTGTTACGTCAAAATTGAAAACCTCTTCGTAATCGATAGGCTGTCCAAATTTTATGCGGTAGATTTTCCATTCGATCGCGTTTGACAAAATGATCCACTCAATGCCTTGATGCGCACCGTAGTTGACTGCTTGTCGTAAATGATTTTCGTTGAGATTTGTCCCGGCTGATTTAACTTCCGCGAGGTAATAAATTTTACCTTCCACCTTAATTGCAAGATCGCAAAATGTGCCGCGAATCTGCTGTTCACTCGTGAGTTCGGTATATTTATCATAGCCAAAAATATCGGTCAGCATGTCCTTGATAACAGTGACTGTATCGGCTTCCGATATGTCTCGCTCACGCAACTTGCCGACAATTGGTTGGTATTTTTTCAAGCCTGCTACAAGGCGATCCTGTGCTTTCTTTGGGATTTTGATCGCTGTCATGCTTTTGCCTATTCAGAACATTACAAACATTGACTGCCACTAATTGGGATTGGACACAACGGTTTCGCACCGCTGCCATGCATATCTTCGTCCATTATCCATTTTCTTGCCGATTCTGACTGTCTTCGTGTTGCGATAAATCGGGAAACGCGGCGAGGGTGACACAAAAATGATCCTCACCTCGGCGCGTTGTCGGGTCCTTCATATGCCTCGACAATGCGGCCAACGATGGGGTGACGGACGACGTCTGCGATGCCGAAGCGCACGGTTGCGATGCCCTCAACGCCCTCTAGCCGAGAGACGGCGTCGGCAAGACCCGATTTCGCCGGATCGGGTAAATCGACTTGTTTGGGATCGCCGCAGACGACCATGCGGCTGTTCTGGCCAAAGCGTGTCAGGAACATCTTCATCTGGCTGGGCGTGGTATTTTGCGCCTCATCAAGGATCACAAACGCGTCGGCGAGCGTCCGTCCGCGCATGAACGCGATTGGCGCGATTTCGATTTCGCCACTCGCAATGCGCCGCTCGACCTGTTCGGCGGGCAAGCAATCATACAGCGCATCGTAAAGCGGGCGCAGGTAGGGATCGACCTTTTCCTTCATGTCACCGGGCAGGAAGCCGAGGCGCTCGCCAGCCTCGACAGCGGGGCGCGACAGGATCAGGCGATCGACGCTGCCCGTGATAAGCTGAGCGACCGCCTGCGCGACCGCGAGGTATGTTTTCCCCGTACCTGCCGGACCAAGCGCGAAAATGATGTCATGCTTCACCAGCGCTTCCATGTAGCGAATCTGCATCGCCGACCGCGGCACGATCGTCTTCTTTCGCGCGCGGATCATGATCGGCGGGGCTGAGCCATGTTCGGCGCGGATGATGCCGTCTAGCGTGGGTTCGAACGCCATGCTGATCAATGCCGAAACAGCGCCTGAATCGATATCCTGTCCTTGGACAAGGCGGTTATAGAGCCCGGTCAATACGTCGCGGGCGCGACTGATGGCTTCGGCCTCACCCTCAATCTGTAGCTTCTTACCCCGTGCGCGAATATATACGCCGAAACGGTTTTCAATTGCGACGAGATTTTGGTCAAATTCGCCGAACAGACGGCCAAGAAGCTGGGGTTTGTCAAAGATGACTTCAAGTCGTGCGGGTTCGCCCATCTGGGCTGGCACGGGTTTACGCGGCATATATGGTGTTTCTCAACGCAGGCTCCTCAACGACATGTCCTGCCAGACTATTGGGCCCGGCAGATAGAAGGTCAACCGTCAGCAAGTCACCGATATTTGCGTGCGGCGCAATGACATGCACCGATTGGAGCCACGGTGATTTCCCGATCAACTGCGCTTCAAGCTTGCCCTTGCGTTCGAGCAACACAGTCGTGCGGCTGCCCACACTTGCCGCGTTGAACGCCGATTGCTGCGTGTTGATCAGCGCCTGAAGCCGCTGGAGCCGGTCATCCATGATTTCGGGCGCGATCTGATCGGCCATTGTGGCCGCAGGCGTACCGGGGCGCGGCGAATATTTGAAGCTATACGCCGACGCATGGCCAACCTGTTCGATCAACGATAACGTTGCCGCAAAATCCTCCTCGGTTTCGCCGGGAAATCCGACGATAAAATCGCCAGATATCGCAAGATCAGCGCGCACACGCCGCGCACGGTCAATGATTGCAAGGTAGCTTGCGGCGGTGTGGCTGCGGTTCATCGCCTTGAGAATGCGGTCGCTGCCCGATTGAACAGGCAGATGGAGGAATGGCATCAAACGTTCGACATCGCCGTGTGCGTCGATCAACCCCTGTGTCATGTCGTTGGGGTGGCTCGTCATGTACCGGATTCGCATGATGCCCGGAATGCGATCAATCGCGCGGATCAGATGGTCAAGTCCGTGATTACCGTCGCTCCACGCGTTGACATTTTGGCCAATGAGCGTGATTTCCTTGGCACCGCCATCAACCAGCGCGCGTGCTTCATCAACGATCGCGTCAAAGCGGCGTGAGATTTCGCCACCACGCGTATAGGGAACGACGCAGTAGGTGCAGAATTTGTCGCATCCTTCCTGCACTGTTAAAAACGCCGTCGGCCCCGTTTTGCGCCGTGCAGGAAGCACCGCAAACTTATCAAGGCCGGGCAAATCAAGGTCGATTGCGCGCGCGCCGCCACTGGCCTGGGCAATCATCGCGGGAAGCTTATGATAGGCTTGCGGACCAACGACGATATCAACATCGCGGGCACGGCGGGGGATTTCAGCACCCTCGGCCTGCGCGACACAGCCCGCGACCGCAATCATCGGCCGCGTACCGTCTTCACGGCGCATCCGGCCGATATCCGAATAGACTTTATCAACTGCCTTTTCACGGATGTGACAGGTGTTGAGGATGACAAGATCAGCGTCACGTTCGCTCGTTGCGGCAGTCATTCCGTCGCGCGTCAACAATTCGCCCATACGTTCGCCGTCATAGACGTTCATCTGGCAGCCGAACGATTTGACGTGATAAGTGCTAGGCGGTGTGCGGTTCATGCGGCGCGCATTATCGCAGACCGAGCGCGGCGGCAATCGCATCGCGCGCGTGCGCGGTAATCGCCTTGCGGTCGCTGAAGTCGCGGTGATCAAGTGGCGGAAGGAAACGCAGCGTCACCGTCATGCGTTTGGCACGCGCCATGATGCGCAGTGCATTGACGCCGACGCTTTCATCATCGGTCCACGCAATTTCAGGCGCATCTGCGCCATAATCAATCGCAACC
>JAYVVW010000102.1:0-1755 GCA_043786595.1 Sphingomonadales bacterium
GGACGACCCTTCGACAAGCTCAGGGAACGGGAGTTTGCCGTGGGTCCGTTTCAATGAGCCTTAGTAGTAGCCACCGATACGGCAAGCCGTTTTGACGGGTGGCAAGACGTTTCGCCAACTTCAATTTCTCTTGGCTTACCTTTGCTGCTATCGATTCAGGAACGTTGTGGTTGGAGGCCCTATGACATCTGGTTTTGATTTTGCACTTGGCGAAAATGCCGACATGATCCGTGAGACGACCGTGCGTTTTGCACGTGACAGGATCGCGCCAATTGCAGCAGAGATCGACGCCAACGACCGCTTCCCGATTGAGCTATGGCCCGAAATGGGTGCGCTTGGCCTCCACGGAATTACCGTTGAGGAAGAATGGGGCGGGCTCGGTTTAGGCTATCTGGAACATGTGGTGGCAGTGGAGGAAGTGTCGCGGGGCTCGGCTTCGGTAGGGCTTTCTTACGGTGCGCATTCAAATCTGTGCGTCAATCAAATTCGCCGCTGGGGCAATCCTGATCAGAAGGCGAAATATCTGCCCAAGCTGATCAGTGGTGACCATGTCGGATCACTCGCAATGTCTGAAGCGGGGGCGGGCTCGGATGTCGTATCGATGAAACTCAAGGCTGCCGCGGTCGACGGCGGCTACCGCCTCAATGGCACCAAATTCTGGATTACCAACGCAGCCTATGCCGACACGCTGGTTGTTTATGCCAAAACGGGCGAAGGATCGCGCGGGATCACCGCCTTCCTGATCGAAAAGGACTTTCACGGCTTTTCGATCGGCCAGAAGATCGACAAGATGGGGATGCGCGGATCGCCTACCGCCGAACTCGTGTTCGATGATTGCTTCGTGCCCGATGAGAATGTGATGGGGCCGGTGAATGGCGGCGTTGGCGTTTTGATGTCGGGCCTTGATTATGAACGCGCGGTGCTTGCCGGGATTGGGCTGGGGATCATGCAGGCCTGCCTTGACACCGTCATCCCCTACATCCGTGAACGCAAGCAATTCGGTGTGCCCGTTGGCTCATTCCAGTTGATGCAAGCCAAAGTGGCCGACATGTACGTCGCGCTCAGTTCTGCGCGCGCCTATGTTTACGCGGTGTGTCGTGCATGCGATGCGGGGCAGACAACGCGGTTTGATGCAGCAGGAGCAGTCTTGCTGTCATCCGAAAACGGCGTCAAAGTCGCGCTTGAAGCGATCCAGGCACTTGGCGGCGCGGGCTACACCAAAGACTGGCCGGTTGAACGCTATCTGCGCGATAGCAAGCTTATGGATATCGGCGCAGGGACGAACGAGATACGGCGGATGTTGATCGGTAGGGAGTTGATTGGGGCTTGATAATTATATTGATAACGATATAATGCTACCAGTCGAATTTCTCGGGGACTCGCTTTCGCGGCTTGTTGCTTTTCCAAAAGAGGCGAGCCGCAAGGCTGGGCAGCAACTCGGGAAAGTTCAATGGGGAAGGGAACCCGACGATTGGAAGCCCATGCTGTCGATAGGCAAGGGTGTCCGCGAAATCCGTGTCTGGGAACAGGATGGAACGTATCGCGTGATTTACGTCGTGCAATCGAGGAAAGCGGTTTTTGTTTTACACGTCTTTGTAAAGAAGTCGCAGGCAACGGCTAAACGCGACATAGAATTGGCGCGAAGGCGCTTTAAGGAGATCCGATGACCATTACCGATCATGCCACGGGCAAGACCTATTACAATATTTGGGAGGCAATTGAGTCCAATCCGGCAGTTGCCCTGAATCTTCGTAT
>JAYVVW010000103.1:0-6809 GCA_043786595.1 Sphingomonadales bacterium
GTGTTCGCGTGATGCGTGCGCCTTCGACGTCAGCATTGCGCCTTCACCGTGATTCCCAGTCTCTCAACGTCATTCCCGCGAAGGCGGGAATCCATAAACTCCCAACGTCAGCGTTTATGGATTCCCGCCTTCGCGGGAATGACGGGTGGGGTGATGCGGGCATTCTCCAATTTCAACCCGCCGCGCAGACTGCGAAGTGGATTCGCGCCTTCGCGGGAATGACGAATCGGTTGGGGGCGTCCTTCCTAGCGGATTTCTCAATCATCACAAAGTCCGATAATATACATTATGTAAAATAAAGAATGACGTCAAGGGTTGAGGATCATCTGATCCTGCGCGACCCGCCATCCGTTGAGCGACGACAAGAAATCCATGCCGAGCAGATTTGTATCGCCCAGCGTCTCCGAAACAAGGATCGGAAAATCATCGCGCGCGATCGGGCCAACGCGCAGTTCTGCAATCCGTGCGCGCCGCGCGATCGTCGTGCCGTTCGCGGTTTGCAGCGCGACCGGAAAGCCGATTTCCGACACGTCAATATTGGCAGCGCGCGCCGCGTCGGCGGTAATTGTCGTGGTAGTTGCGCCGCTGTCGACCAGAAAATCGATTCTATGGCCATTGAGTTCGGCAATTGCGTGAAAATGGCCGTCAAGTGACTTGCCTAGAACGAGATTTCCGTTGGCCACGGTCATTGATGCGCCGCCAAACCGTGCGGTCATATCCTGCCATGCTGCATAGATCGGGCGCTTGTAAGAAAATGCAACAATGGCTGCGCCAAAAATTGCGATCCAGATCAAAGCATAGCGGACGCCGTCACGCAGCGGAATTTTGCGCGCAAACAGGCCGCTCGCGATGAAAACAAGCATTACAAGGCCGTAGATGACATAGGCGCTATTCTCGCCCGTCATGCGGTACTTGCCTGATCAAACAGCGTGAAGAAATTATTGGCTGTTTGCGCCGCCAATGTTTCGACCGAAACGCCGCGCAAATGCGCTAGAAACCGCGCGGTATCGGCGACGAACGCGGGCTCACAGGGTTTCCCCCGGTGTGGCACCGGCGCAAGGAACGGCGCGTCGGTTTCGATCAGCAGCCGGTCAGCCGGCACAAGCGCAGCGCTGGTCTGCAATTCGCGCGCATTCTTGAATGTCACGATCCCCGAAATCGAGATATAAAGGCCTAGTTTCAATGCTTTATCGGCAAAGTCTTGACTCGCAGTAAAGCAGTGAATCACGCCGGTGAAAGCCCCCTTCCCCATTTCATCGGCCAAGATTTCCGCCGTATCGTCCTCGGCATCGCGCGTGTGAACGATCAGCGGCAGACCAGTGTCACGCGCGGCAGCAATATGCGCGCGAAAGCTTGTCCGCTGTTGTAAACGGTCGCTATGATCGTAGAAATAATCAAGCCCGGTTTCGCCGATTGCGACGACGCGGGGGTGCGCTGCACGCGCGATTAGCTTGGCGGTGTCAACATGGCCGTGACCATCGGCCTCATGCGGATGGATGCCAACCGACGCCCAGACATCGGCATTGGTTTCCGCCGCGCGCAAGACATCATCCCACTCGCTTTCACGCGTCGAAATGTTGAGCATCCCGATCACGCCAGCGCCGCGCGCACGTTCGAGCACATTGGCCTGATCCTCGACCAACCCCTTGTAATTCAAATGACAATGCGAATCGATGAACATCAGGATGAACTGCTCTTCCCCGCGTCTCCGCGGCTCCGCGCGAACAAAGTCTTCAAGCGTTCACGCGGAGACGCGGAGGCGCGGAGGGGGTGCGTTGATAACATCACGCGACTGTGTCCAAATGCAGTTCGAGCCGAGGGAAAATCGGTGTCGGCAGCGCAAGGCGGAATCCAGATTGGCGGATTTGATCATAGCGACTTGGGCTAAATTCACCGCTACGTTCATGAATGATAAAAACTGAACCACGATGTCTGTCGGAAACACCCATATGACCCAGCAAGATATTGATCGCGTTTGGCATAATGGGGTAAATCGCAATCGCTAAATCCATTATGCAAACGTACAAAACACCCAATACAGTTTTCATTCTGGCAAAATCAGTTTTTCGCAACGCCCAAGGAGCTTGCAAATCCACGTACTGATTACAGGCAAAAACCATTTTCATCCATGATTCAATACCCTGTGAAAACTCAAACTGATTAAATATGCGACGCACCTCGTACGCAAGTATATCATGTCTCAGATCAAATAAATCGTTATCCTCAGAAGTTAGAGAAAGCAGCTCAGGCAACTCCCCATCCAAATTCTTCGCGATCATGCTCAAAACGCGTTGCGCCAGATTGCCAAAGCTGTTCGCCAGTTCGGCATTGCAGCGCGCGACGATGGCTTCCTCGCTATAGGTGCCATCCTGGCCAAAGCTGACTTCGCGCAACAGAAAATAGCGCAGTTGATCGACGCCGTATTTCTCTGCGAGCGCCAGCGGATCGGCAGCATTGCCTGCTGATTTCGACATTTTCTCGCCGCCGCGCGCGAGGACGAAGCCGTGGCCGTAGACTTGTCTGGGAAGCGGCAACCCTGCCGACATCAGGAATGCCGGCCAATACACCGCGTGGAAACGTACGACATCCTTGCCAATCAGGTGGAGGTTCGCAGGCCAGAAAGCGGCCATATCGTGCGTTTTTTCGGGATAACCCAACCCCGTGAGATAGTTGGTCAGCGCGTCGAGCCAGACATACATGACATGGTCGGGCGATCCCGGAACCTTGACGCCCCAATCAAAACTGGTGCGCGACACCGAAAGATCGTTGAGCCCGCCCTTCACAAAGTTGATGACTTCATTGCGGCGGCTATCGGGCTGGATAAATTCGGGATGCGCGTCATAATGCGCGAGCAACCGCTCCTGATAATGTGACAGTTTGAAGCGCCAATTTTCCTCGGCAGTCCATTCGACGGGCGTGCCCTGCGGCGAAAACTTTGCACCGTCGGGGGCTGTGGTCAGTTCCTTCTCGTCATAATAGGCCTCGTCACGCACGCTGTACCAGCCTTCGTAACGGCCAAGCTCAAGATCGCCATTGTCTGCAATTGCTGTCCATAGCGCTTGACAGGCCGCGTGATGAGCGGGTTCGGTGGTGCGGATGAACCGGTCGTAGGAAATGTTGAGTGTGTCGCACATTATCTTGAAATGGCTCGACATTTCCTCGCACAAATTGCGGACATCGACGCCGTTTTCGCGTGCGGTCTTGACCATTTTGAGACCATGTTCATCAGTGCCGGTCTGAAACCGGACATCGCGGCCCTGCATCCGGTGAAAGCGCGCAATGGCGTCGGCGGCGATGGCTTCATAGGCGTGGCCGATGTGCGGACGCCCGTTGGGATAACTGATTGCGGTAGTGATATAATATGGTTCTGACATAAGTCAGCTTCTAGCGATTGCCGCCCCTTGGGCAAGGCCCGCGACAAGCCCCGCAAGCGCAAAAACGGTCATTTGCGGATCAAGCGACTGGCGGACGGCGCTATCGGCAAGCGCGGTGGCTTCGCTCCACGCCTCAATCGCTTGGCCCAAAGGTGCGCCACCGCGTGTTTTGGCCACGCCTGCGATGAACGAAGGCGCCCTGCTGAGGAACGCTTCATAGCGCTGATGCGCCGCCTTTGCCGAGAGCTTTTGCGCGAGCGAAACGCGCAGTGCGCCGCTGGCATCGCCGTTCGCGGCAAGTTGCTCAAGTGCTTGATCGATCCCGGCGATATCGAGCCCGGCAAAACCAAGTGCCCGCCCCGGCGATCCTGCGCCTGCGCGGAAGAGCGCGGCAATTTCGGCATCGGGTGTTTCGGGCAAAGCAGCGCGCACGGCGCGGGCCATGTCGCTCGCACCAAGCGGATCGAACCGCAGCGTGCGACAGCGCGAACGGATCGTGGGTAACAATCGCCCCGGCGCGTGGCTGATCAGCAGGAAAATCGTTCCCGCAGGTGGCTCTTCAAGGCTCTTAAGCAGCGCATTTGCGCCGCTGCGTTCCATATCGTCGATCGCGTCAACGATCACGATCCGGCGCGACGAAAAGGACGGCCGCAGCGCAAAGACCGAGCCGAGCGCGCGCACCTGATCAACGGTGATGCTCCGCGCACGTTCAAGATCGCGTGGCCAATCGGCGCGGCCAAGATCGCGCGTTGCCTTGGGGTCTTTGGCCAACCGTTCGACAAGGACAAAATCAGGGTGGCTATAACCGTCTACTAGCCGACCAACCGGGTGATCGCGCGGAACCGAGAGCGTATCGCGCGGCCATTCGGGGCCCGCCGCTTTTGCAAGCGCGTAACGCGCGAATTGGTGAGCAAGGCTGGCTTTACCAATCCCTTCTGCGCCGGTGAGCAGCCAAGCGTGGTGCAATCGCCCGCCGTCCAGCTCGGCAAGGAACGCCGCGATCTGCGCGTCATGGCCTAGCAGCGTGGTCATGACAAATCGGCGATCGCGTCAAGAAGCCGCTGTGTTACCGCCTCGGGCGATCCGCTGGCGTCAATCCGGCGCAACCGCATAGGGTCGGCTGCTACATAGCTGTCAAACGCGGCGCGAACATGCGTGTGATAGGCGGCGTCACGCGCGCCAAATCGGTCTGGCTCGCCCGCGTCGCGCCGGTTAGCGCGGCTACCGGCTTCGGCCTCATCAAGGCTGAGGATGAGCGTGCGATCGGGCAACAGTCCTGCGCTGCCGATATGATGCAACATCATGACGTCAGTTTCGGCAAGCCCGCTTGCGCCGCTTTGGTAGGCGCGGCTGCTATCGATGAAGCGATCGCACAGAACCCAATGGCCGCGCGCGATTGCGGGGCGGATCGTTTTTTCAACATGATCGGCGCGCGCGGCGGCAAACAGGAGCGCTTCGGCGCGCGGGCTCCATTTGTCAGCCCCGCCCTGCATCAGCAGCGTGCGGATTGCCTCCGCGCCCTCACTGCCGCCGGGTTCACGCGTGCGCACAACCGTTAATCCGCGCGCAGTGAGCGCTTCGGCAAGTCGCGTCATCTGGGTTGATTTCCCGACACCCTCGCCGCCTTCAAGGCTGATGAATTTGCCGATCATACTCAGAAGAACGACATCAGGCCCGACCACACACGTCCAAAGAAGCCCGCTTCGCCGACATCGCTTTCGGCAACAAGCGGCATCATCTGCGGCGGCGTGTCGGGCGTTGAAACGATCAGGTCTGCAATGTGCTGGCCCTTTTTGATCGGGGCCTTGATCGGGCCATCATAAACGACCTTGACCGAAAGATTTGACACCGCACCCAGCGGCAACGTCACGGCAATGTTACGCGGGGCAACGAGACCAACCTGCGACGCATCACCCATCTGAACGTCGGCGTTTTCGACATGTTTGCCCGCAGCAACGATCGGTTTGGATTCCCACGCCTTCATGCCCCAATCCATGAATTTGACCGACTCGGTAATCCGGTTGTTGAAACTATCCACGCCGGCAACAACCATCACGATGCGACGGCCGCGCTGTTCGGCAGAACCGACAAAACCGTAGCCCGCCTCATCGGTATGGCCGGTTTTGATCCCGTCAGCGCCCGCAACCTTGCCGAGCAGCGGGTTGCGATTGCCCTGCGTGATGTTTGATCCGCCCATCGTCTTGCCCCAGGTGAAATCACGCAAGGCATAGAAGCGCTTGTACAGGTCAGGATATTGATCGATCGTCGCCTTGCCAAGCAGCGCGAGATCACGCGCCGTTGTGTAGGTCACGCCTTCATCGGGCCAGCCGTTCGATGTGCCGTAATTCGTATTGGCAAGGCCAAGCCGCTTGGCCGTTGCATTCATTTGCGCGACAAACGCTGCTTCGGTGCCGAACATCCCTTCGGCCAAGACGACGCAGGCGTCATTGCCCGAAAGTGTTGCAATCCCGTGGAGCAGATTTTCGACACTGACTTGTTCGCCGACTGACAGGAACATCGTCGATCCGGCGGCGGGGCCGTGCCACTTCGTCCAGGTTTCAGGGCGGACGGTGAAGGTCTGCTCCATTTTGAATTTGCCCTGCTTGATCAGATCAAACGCGACAAACATCGTCATCATCTTTGCCATCGATGCAGGCGGCAACCGGCGATCGGCATCCTTGGCATAGAGTACCGCACCCGACGACAGATCGACCATATATGCGGTGGGCGCGGCTGTTTCGAACGGCGGCGCGGCGGCGGCAAGCGGATAAATCGAGGCGGCGATCGCAAGGGCGGACGCGAACAGGCTTTTCATCAATCAATAACTTTCGTGAGTCTGGCAAACTTAACGGGTAATGCGGGCGTCGCGATAGCCTTTTGCGCGCCACCCGCCAAGCGCTGCGCGTGCGCTTTTTTCATCGGCATAGGCGGCCGAGCGTACGCGCCAGATCGGAGGGCCGGGCACAACCGAACCACCCGACTTTCTGGCGAACTGTGCGGCGTTGGCGGCAGATGAAAATGCGCCGAGCTGGACATAATAGTTGTCCGTCACGGGATCCGCACTTTGCGGCCCCAATTCCCGAGGCAGCGGCTTGATCATGGCAGGCTTGGCCATGGCCTTCACTGGCTTGACCATCTTGACGGGTGCTGCTGGCGGGGGATCGAAATCAGCGCCAACCTCTTCATCTGTGGCCCTTGTGGTACTTTGCTTTACTGCGGCGACGGCAGGGCGCGGCTTGTCAGGCGCTTTGCCCGCCGTCGGCGCGGCACCGCTTGCCGATAGATTGCGGCGGAGAGCGGCAAGTAGTGCGGGCGGCGTTGCGAGACGCTCGGTCGCTTTCCCCCCCGCCAAAAGCTGACGGCGTTCAAATTCAGGTGGATTCGTCCGGCGAACACGGACGGCAATAGGCGATTGGCCGTCGACGCCCAACTGGC
>JAYVVW010000104.1:0-15400 GCA_043786595.1 Sphingomonadales bacterium
CTGTTCGTGCTGGGAATGACCTTCAACATGATGACGCTGGGGGGCATGGCGGCGGTCGTCGGCCTGGTCGTCGATGACGCGGTCGTGATGCTCGAACACATCATGCGGCGCATGCAGGAAGGCGCAGCGCGTTCGTCCGCCGATCTGCTCGGGGCTGCTGCCGAAATGGCGCGCCCATTGTTTGGATCGACGCTCGCCACGATTATCGTTTTCCTGCCGCTCGCTTTTATCAGCGGCGTGACTGGCGGCTTTTTCAAAGCGTTGGCAGTGACCATGGTTGCCGCCCTCGTTTTCTCGCTGTTGTATTCTCGCGTCGTCATCCCGTTGATCGCGGCGAATTGGCTGCGCGACAAAGATGCAGAAGCCGCAGAACGTGCCAACTCCATGATGGTCCGGATTGACCGCACCTATACTCTTATGGGTGACCACGCGTTTGGTAACCCGAAGCGTTTCGTGCTGATCCTTGCCATTGTCCTGACGCTTGCGGGAAGCTTTGCCTGGACCCGCGTCCCCTCTGGCTTCATGCCGGCGATGGACGAAGGCGGCTTTGTACTCGACTACAAGGCGCAGCCAGGTGCGGCGCTGACCGATACCGATCGGTTGCTGCGTCAGGTCGAAAGCATCGTTACCGCGACACCAGAGGTGGCAAGCTACTCCCGCCGCACTGGTATGCAGCTCGGTGGCGGGCTGACCGAGGCGGACGAGGGCGACTATTTCATCCGCCTGAACGGCGGTTCACGCCGCAGCATTGATGCGGTGATGACCGATATCCGTGATCAGATTGAGATGAAAGTACCGGGCATCCAGATCGAACTGGTCCAGCTGATGAGCGACCTGATCGGCGATCTCACCGCAGTACCACAACCAATCGAGGTAAAACTCTTTGGACAGGACCGCGCGCAGATAGGCAAAGCCGCAAAACGCGTCGCCAATGCTATTGGACAGATTAGCGGCGTCGTCGAAGTGGTCGATGGCCTGCGCGTTGCTGGCGACGCAATCGCAGTCAGGGTGGATCGTGGTGCCGCTGCACAACAAGGGCTCGATCCCGACGCCGTAGCTTCGCAGCTGGAGGCCGAGCTGGGTGGCGTTTCGGCGACGCGGGTGCGCGTGGGCGAGCAACTCGTCGATGTGCGGGTTCGCACGCCGGCGCAGCTTCGACAGCGCGCCGCACAGATCGGCGATCTAGTGCTCACGGCCCCCGACGGCCACAGCGTCCGCGTCCGCCAGATCGCGAACGTGGCAGTCGCAGCGGGACAGCAGCAACTGACGCGTGAGGATCTGGCTCCGTTCATCGCCGTCACCGCGCGGCTCGATGGACGCGACCTGGGATCGGCGATGAAGGACGTCCGCAACGCAGTGGCGGCGCTGAATTTGCCCGCCTCGATTCGGGTCGATTATGGCGGGCTTTACGCCGAGCAACAAAAGAGTTTTGCCGATCTGTCATTGGTATTTGCGGCCGCGCTGCTGCTGACAGCGCTGCTGCTGACCTTCATGTTCGAAAGGCTTGCTTGGACGATCGCTGCGCTGAGTACAGTGCTGCTTTCCGCAGCATTCGTGATTGTTGGGCTTTGGATCACCGGCATCGAGCTCAATATTTCGGCGTTAATGGGTCTGACGATGGTCGTCGGCATGGTGACCGAGCTTGTAATTTTCTACCTTGCCGAAATCGACCCTAGACGCCGCGACGATATCGCAGCATTCCGCGAAGCGGGCACCAAACGCCTCCGCCCGATCCTGATGTCGGCACTTATCGCGATCCTGACTTTGGTTCCGCTTGCGCTCGGCATTAGTCGGGGAGCAGGACTGCAAACGCCGCTCGCCACCACGATCATTTTCGGCCTCATCGCCGCAGTACCGCTTGTGCTATTGTTCTTGCCGGCAATGCTTTCGATGTTGCACAGCAAACCCGAGCCGCGAACCGTAAGTCCCCCTAAGGGAAAAGCTGCGTGATGAAACGACCTGAACTTGCTTCGATAAAATGGTTGATCATGGTTGGACTCCGTCGGCACGTAAAAAGATCGATAATTTTGGGGGAAGTGACGACATCCCCGCTAGATTTCCGCATGTCCGCAAGATTGGATATTACAGGTACGGATCGTTCAGAAGGGCGACGTCTTGTTCCTGAATGCAAGCGGGAGCTGAAGTATGAAGTCCTTGCACAAGGTGAGCCTTGCGCTGATCTGCTCCGGCGTGCTTTTTGCACCGCTGTCAGAGGCCGGTGGCGCCTCCGATGCGCGCACGACGAGTTCACCGTTTGCGACAAGCAACTTGCCTGAGCACGGGCTTGCAGTTTTGACTTACAATGTCCACGGCATGCCTTGGCCATTCGCAACAGATCGCGCAGACGCTTTTGCTCAGATTGAAGATCGCCTTATTCAAATGCGCAGCACAGGAACGCAGCCACACATAATCGTGTTGCAAGAGGCATTTACGGAGCGTGCCCAAGAAATTGGGGCAAATTCGGGGTACCGTTTTGTGGTTAGTGGCCCATCTCGCGATCAACTCGGAGGTAATCCCGGATCGACTAGTGAAAGCAAATTTGCTGCTGCCACTTCGTTCATTAAAGGTGAAACCATCGGCAAATGGCTGGGTAGCGGATTACAAATCCTTTCTGACTATCCTATCTTGACCGTGCGTCGTGCCGCATTTCCTTCATTCGCTTGCGCTGGCTATGATTGCCTTGCAAACAAGGGAGCCTTGTTAGTTACGGTTCGCGTTCCCGAGTTGGCTGAGCCGGTGACCATTGTCACGACCCACATGAATTCAAAACGATCGTCAGGTGTGAGCGAGTCTCGATCGTCGGTCGCGTACCAGATGCAGGCCGTTGCATTGGAGCGTTTTGTTGAAGCCAATCACAATTTAGCAACCCCGATCATCTTTGCTGGAGACTTCAATGCTAGCAATCTCAATCGTCGACAAATTCTGGCAACAAGAACAGTAGTTCCATTGTCGGCTAGGAGTGGCGCATTGATACGGAATGCGATATCAGAAGTAGCTGCAAAGGTTCGGACGTGGCCTTCAGAGCTAAAAGCTGAAACTGCAACTATCGCAAAAAGGGGCCGAGATTGGCAGTTTTTTGCAAGCGGGACGCGTGGAACGCTGATACCACAGTCGATCAGTGTTCCCTTCGGACGCGAAAAAGACGGCACAATGCTGTCCGACCATATGGGTTTAACCATCACATACAAATTTGCGCCGACGGGTTGAGACGCTGAGCCAAAGTCATCACGTTGCCCGGCGTCACTTAGTCGCACTGGCCAGTGTAGCTATTCTCATTCCTACTGCACTTGCGGCTGCGCAACCGATCAAAGACAGCCGCTGGACTCCGATGGGGTTGATGATGCGGAGTATTGAAGCGCGTGCCAAGAAGGCGGGTATCAAGCAAAATCGCTTCTGGCACGCTGCGTTAGTCGCCATCTTGTCAGTTGAACGCGAGAAATTTGTCCCCGATGATCAGCGCGCTAATGCATACAATGATCGTCCACTCCCGATTGGGTTTGATCAAACGATCTCTGATCCGTACATCGTGGCCTATATGACGAGCCAGCTGAAGCTCGAAAAAACCTCGCGCGTCCTCGAAATTGGCACGGGTTCGGGTTTCCAAGCCGCCGTTCTGTCAGTAATAAGTGGGCATGTGTGGACAATTGAAATCGTTGAGCCACTGGCCAAACGCGCAGCGGCGCTCCTCGCAGCTCAGGACTTCAAGAATATCAATGTGCGATCAGGCGATGGTTATGAAGGCTGGCCCGAAGCATCACCTTTCGATGCAATCATTGTTACTGCGGGAGCGCCGCGTATTCCAGAACCATTGATCGCTCAGCTCAAAGTGGGAGGAAGAATGATCATCCCGGTGGGCAAAGGCTTTTGGGACGAAGAGTTGATTCTCGTCACAAAAAACAAGCGAGGAAAGTTGAAGCAAAAATCGCTTGGTCCCGTCATGTTCGTCGATTTCACTGGGAAGGTGCGCCGATAAATAAAGTGCGGAAATCTGGTGCGGAATTCATAACCTTGAGGCGTCATCACCCATATGACGGCCAATCACATTGCGCTTATTTTCCATGATTTCTCAACTGGCGGCAGCGAACGGATCGCTATCCGGCTCGCTAACGCGTGGGCAGCTGCCGGACGACGGGTCACCATTTTCTGTGGCACTGAAGCTGGAGCCTCTCGGCCACTTGTGTCATCAAACGTAATCGTCAAAGCTTGCTCACCCGAGATTTCACGTGGTTTTGGCTCCCGTATTCGGTTAGGAGCACGTCTGGGCTCGCTTATCTCGCCAGATACGCCAGATGTCGTCTTTGCGCCGGGAAATTTTCATTTATCAGTTCTCGCGGTTGCTGGTCGAAGTCGCAGTTGGAGCCGCCCGCCTTTCATCTGCAAACTCAGCAATCCAGTCCTTCCGTCAACACGATTTGGCCTGTTAACTGCAATTGCCAGCGCCTTTGTGCGAAGACTGATTGCGCCAGTTGATTACCTTACTGTCATGTCGCCGAGGCTTGCGCGCATAGCGAGCCCCTTGCTCCGGCGAAACAATCTGACCTGTATCGACGAACCTATTCTTACAATCTCCCGGCCACAACCTAAAGGCAGTGAGCCGGACGTCGGCTCGCCCATCATTCTCTGCATAGGACGCCTTGAAGCGCAAAAGGATTTTCGACTAGCCATTTCCGCATTTGCGGAACTTTCGCCGAGCACTCGGACGAGATTAATAATTTTGGGGGAAGGCCCTGATCGATCAGCGCTTTTGAGACTGGCACATCGGCTGGGCGTCGCTGACAGAGTAGAGATGCCCGGCCACGTCAATGACGTTATGCCATTGCTGGCAAAAGCACGACTTTTACTGATGACGTCGCGCTTCGAGGGTTATCCGGCAGTGCTCATTGAAGCCAGAGCAGCAGGTTTGCCAATCGTAACAACGAATTGTTCACCAGCGCTCCCTGAAATCATGCCTCTTGGCATCCACGGAGAGATTATCAACTCCCGAAACCCAATGGCAATTGGCAGCGCAATTGTTCGGCAATTGAACCAGAAGCGCCCTGATCGGCTGGCAATTAGTTCCGGCACGGAACGCTATTCAATTGAGCGGATTGCGCCGCAATATCTGCGATTGTTTGACGAGATTGCGCGATGAATCCGAACCGCCGCCTTCTAGCCTCCGTTCACGATGTGACGCCGTTCCACAAACATCGGCTTGAGACGCTCGTGCCGCTTATCGAGACGTGTGTCGGTCGTGGCAACTTCGCCTTGCTGGCTGTTCCTGATTTCCACGGCGAAGGGTTGATCGACAGCGATCGCGCTTTTGCCTCCCGGCTTCGAAGCTGGTCTGACGACGGATGCGAAGTGTTTTTGCACGGCTTTACGCACCGCGATTCCGCGCGTCACACAGGGAATCTCGTCAGTTTCAAAGCGCGACATTTGACGGCACATGAAGGCGAATTTTTGGGCCTTGATTATGCTGAAGCATCGCGACGCCTTGTTGAAGGTCGCAATCGAGTTGAGGATGTCATCGGGCGCAGTGTCGCGGGATTTATCGCACCGGCTTGGTTTTATAGCGCTGATGCACATCGAGCCGTCGCGGATTTGAACTTTGCATTGGCGGAAGATCACTTTCGAGTTTGGAGTCCCGTCAGCGGTAAAGTTCTAACACGTGGGCCAGTCGTCACTTATGCAAGTCGTTCGCCAGCGCGGTTGCTGAGTTCTCTGGCGTGGTCGCGAATTGCCTCGGTGTGTCTGAAGTTCTTTCCAACAGTTCGATTGGCGACGCATCCCCATGATATTGATGCCCCTGAACTGATCAATGAAATTACCAGGATTCTATCATGCTTTACGAAAACACATCGCCCGAGCCGCTATAGGGAACTTCTGAGCTCTGTCATTTCAAACGCGATGTGCGGAACGCGCAACATTGCCGTGTCTGACTCACTGTAGACAGCTAAAAGGAAGCATACTGTCCCATGTCTTCACATGTGTATAAAAATTCCAACCTGTCGTTTTCAAACGATCTCCCTTCTCTCGATGTGCGGAATTCAAATTGGCGACGCTGGTTGACCTTTGGCATTTCGTTAGCCTTAATGCTCGCAATCGTCGTCCGTTTCCAAGCGTTTGGGTATCGCGAAGCCCTTAGTGCCTTACCCAAAAATCCAGTTTTCTGGCTGTCATTCGGGGCTTACTATCTCGCGCTCCCCGGGTCGGAATGGGTCATATTTCGTCGATTATGGCGGATTCCACGAGGAGGTTTTGCCGCATTGCTGCGGAAGCTTGTCAGCAACGAAGTGCTTTTTGGCTATAGTGGAGAAGCGTATTTCTATGCGTGGGCGCGTCGTCATGCAAAATTGATCGCCGCGCCATTTGGCGCAATTAAGGATGTAAGTATCCTGTCTGCGCTGGCGGGCAATATCACAACATTAGTGATGTTGGCCTTAGCTTGGCCGCTTCTCGATAGCATCGTTCCGCAGCTTCACGGGCAAGCCATAGCCCTGTCAACCGCTTTCATTTTGGGAACATCGATGTTGATACTGGCCATTCGTGGCAAGCTCTTTTCTCTCCCGCGCAACGATCTGCATTTCATTTTAAGAGTCCATCTTGTCCGACTGGTGGCAACAACTCTGCTGTCGGGTCTCATGTGGCACACAGCGTTGCCGACTGTGCCATTCACATGGCTAATATTACTGGCGACGCTCCAGCTTCTTGTAACTCGCCTACCATTCGTTCCGAGCAAGGACCTTGTCTTTGCAAATCTTGCCATGCTTCTGATAGGTCATGACAACACAGTAACGATGGTCATAGCCATGATTGCGGCAGCGCTACTAGCCACCCATCTCGTCGTTGGCGCAGTGGTGGTACTTCCCGATCTGCTCAGGAAAAATACGCCATGAAAAGCATAGCTTTTGCTCTGGCAACCTTTGCATTGGTCGCAAACAACCAGATCAAATCGGTGTCCACCTTAGGCAAAGCCGAAGCTGCCTGTCGCGCGAATGAGGCTGGTCCAGCACTGCTTATTGAGGTGAGCGGACTGAAGGATCGCAAGGGTCTCCTTCGAGCGGAGCTTTATCCGGCAAATGATGCCGATTTCCTTGCTGACGACAACCTACTGATTCAACAGGGTAAAACGTTCCGCCGCGTAGATATGAGCATTCCGCCTGCGGGCAATCCGCTCATTTGTTTGCGAGTGCCCAGTCCTGGAAGTTACTCACTGTCAATTTTGCATGATAGAGATCGCAACCTGAAATTCAATCTCCTTTCAGATGGAATTGGCTTTTCAGGCAATCCAGTTCTCGCGCGTTCAAAGCCCAAAGCAGCGGCCACGACGCTGATCGCCGGGTCCGAGCTAACGCGGATCAAAGTCACGCTCAATTATCTGCGTGGCTTTTCAATGCGACCGCTCTCAAAGTGAGGGGCAGGACCTAGTGAAGATTGTCGATGTCTGCGCCTTCTATACGCCGCTCGGCGGCGGCGTGAAAACATACGTTGAGCGTAAATTAGCACTCGGCCCTGCCATGGGGCACGAAATCGTGCTAGTGGTACCAAGTGACTCCGACCGGATTGAAGTTCGCGGCCCCGGTTCGCGCATCATTCATGTCAAGGCTCCGCAACTTATCGTTGATCGACGTTATCGATACTTCGACAAGCCAACCGCGATCCATGAAATTCTTGACGCTGAGGCTCCTGATTTTGTCGAAGCGTCCTCCCCGTGGCGAACAGCAAACATTGTGGCGGACTGGCACGCGCGAGTGGCGCGAGCGCTGATCATGCATGCTGATCCGCTCTCAGCCTATGCGTACCGCTGGCTGGACGGAATTGCCCGGCGCGAGACGATTGACCGGGGTGTTGACCTCTACTGGAGGCATTTGCGCCGCCTTGGACAAAAATTTGATCTGACCGTTGCGGCAAACCATGATCTGACGCGTCGGCTAACAGAAGGTGGCATGGCAGGTGTGACCACTGTGCCGATGGGAATAGACGTTGGTGTTTTTTCACCTCGACACCGCGATCCAGAAATTCGCCGTGACCTTCTCGCGCGGTGCGGATTGACAGCCAACGCGACTTTGCTTCTAGGTATCGGTCGGCTTAGTGCGGAAAAGCGCTGGCCGATGGTAATTGACGCCTGCGTTGCTGCATCTCGTCATCATCCATTGGCGCTCGTCATTGTCGGCGACGGCCGTAACCGCGCGCAATTGGCAAAACATATCGGTGGGAATCCGCACATCCATCTTTTGGCTCCGGTGAACGACCGGTCCCTGCTTGCGCGCGTCATCGCAAGCGGCGATGCACTTATCCACGGATGCGAGGCGGAAACCTATGGCATGGTCGCAGCAGAATCTGCCGCATCAGGCCTGCCCTTGATTGTCCCCGATGAAGGCGGTGCAGCTTCGATCTTGGCCATGGGCGCGGGGCAAGCTTTTCAGGCGCGCGATGTCGGTTCTTTGGTGCTGGCTATCAAACAACTTCACTTAGACGGCCTCGGCAACTTTCAATCTGTTGCACGACAGCGAGCCGGCTCTATTCCGACCATTGATACGCATTTTCGTGATTTGTTTTCACGATATCAGGCCGTGGCGGGGAGTATGGCTCTGGCGGCATAACGGATCGCTACATAGGAGTCGGATGATTGAAAACCGGTCGACGGTAACAGCGCCCGTCCAGTCGGCTTTGCTACTCGCCGCGTTCGTTGGGTTGACGATTTTTCTGTCTCAAGCCCACAAGAAAATGGGGCCCGGATCTGTGGAAAGCATACTTCAGCGTCTATTCGCGCCAGCGTCAAAATTGCTCGCCCCTCTTTTTGTACGCTAATTTCTTCTAACAACTTGTGCGGAATGACGGCAACGACGGCGTCTCAGCAATATGACAACACACCAAATTCGTTCGTGGTGGGTCGCGAGCCGTGAACTTCCCCTGTGGTGGAAATTGTTGAATTTCGCTTTTCGGAATTCGAATTGAACCTGAGATGCAAACCTCGGGTTGCGCTGTTCTCCGGCAACTATAACTATATCAAAGATGGAGCTAATCAGGCACTTAACCGTCTGTCAGAATTTCTCGACAAAAATGGAGCGAGTGTCAGAGTCTACTCGCCAACCATCTCGACTCCTGCCTTTGAGGGATATGGCGACATCGTCAGTATTCCGTCGCTCAAGATCCCGTTCGGACGCGGTGAATATAGGTTTGGCATCGGTCTTTCACGGTTGGTAAAAAACGATCTTGATGCATTTAAGCCTGACATCATCCACGTATCTTGCCCAGACGTTACTGGCCATTCTGCGATTCGCTATGCGCGCAAACATGGGCTTCCGGTGATCGCCTCAATGCATACACGATTTGAGACATATCCTCGCTATTATGGTATGAAATGGATCGAGCCAGTAATTGAATCATTCTTGCGTCGCTTCTATCGTCAGTGTGACAAAGTTCTCGCGCCGTCAGACTCCATGGCTCGTTTGATGCGCGCGCAACGAATGAACGGCCAGATCGACATTTGGGCAAGAGGGATCGACCATGATCGCTTCTCGCCATCTAAGCGCAGCGAAGAATTTCGCACTCGCAGCGGTTTTTGTGATGACGAAGTCATTATCGGCTTTTGCGGAAGGCTCGTGCGGGAAAAAGGCCTCGATGTTTTTGCAGACGCGCTTGACCGGCTGGTGCAAATGAATGTGCCACACCGTGCCCTTATCGTTGGCGACGGTCCGGCGCGGAATTGGTTCCAGTCGCGACTCTCGAAAAGCGCCTTTACAGGCTTTTTGACCGGAGAAGCGCTGGCGCGGGCTATGGCATCAATGGATGTGTTTTTTAATCCGTCAGTGACCGAGACTTTTGGTAACGTCACACTTGAAGCCATGGCGTCGGGCCTGCCCGTCGTTGCTGCGGAAGCTCCTGGCAGCCAAGACCTGATCCAAGAGAGCGTCAATGGTTGATTGATTCAGCCGAACGCAGTCGATCAATTTGCGGAAGCCCTCGCCCAATATTGCAAGGATATGGGGCTGCGTCGTCGGCACGGTTCGGCTGCACGACAAAGTAGTTTCAATTATGATTGGAACTTGATCAATAGCAAAGTAGTTGAACATTACACCGAGTTGATAAAGGTCAAAATGGGTGCCGATTCAGTGTCAGCTAGCGAATCCTATCAGGTATCGGGAGCTTTAGTTCCAATGCATGAATTTTTTTTCGATAGGCAGAACCCTGCCGCCGTTAACCACATATGGTGTTCCGATGACACCGAATGAACTATAGATCCGCGTCAATGATGTTGCTGTTAAATTGAAACCCGCTGTTCGTATCCAACAAAATCTTCTGGCAGCCAGCGAGCGCCGCTTGTTGACCTGGCTTTGCGCCCGCGTGCCAGCTTGGGTGAAGCCCGATATGCTAACGACGTTAGGTTTTCTGGGAATGGTTTTGGTATGTGCCGGATACCTACTTAGCTCTAAAAATATTGACTGGTTATGGCTAGCCATAGCAGGTTTCTGCATCAATTGGTTTGGCGACTCGCTTGATGGCAGTCTCGCACGATTCCGGAATACTGAGCGTCCCCAATTTGGTTATTTCATCGATCACAGCACCGATGCCCTTGGAAATCTAATCGCGATAACCGGTCTAGGATTGAGTCCCTTTGTTAGGCTTGATGTCGCACTTTTTGGCATCGCGACCTATTTGCTCCTTTCCATCCACACGTTTCTGGCGGCACGTGTTGTAAGCGAATTCAGGCTCTCCTATATGGCAAGCGGCCCGACTGAACTTCGCCTCATACTCATCGCAATGACGCTCACGATGCACAGCCTTGGCCCAAACCTGCGCGCCTGGCGTGGTTTGTCGCCCTTTGATATCTTTATCGGAGGTATGGGGATTATCTTGATCGGATTGTTCGTCATGCAAACCTTCAAAATCGCCCGCCATCTCCACCGGGCTAACAATTAGGGGACATGCGTTCCGGCGTTCAGAGCCGTCAGTCGACAATTCTGCAATTGAAAATTTTGTGTCTCGGCGGCAAGCTTGCAAGATGGAGTGATTGCGACTGCTTTGTCTGCGAATTGGAAACCAAGCATAAGCCTCGGAACTTGGCTCCGTGCGCGGTTGGCGGCGCATTTGAACACCTGCCGTTTGTTCATGACAATAGGTGATGTCTGCGCTATCGCGAGGGGCATGCGGGTTAGCATAATCTTGTGTCATTGAGCACTGTTGGCGGCCTTGAAGCTGTCCTTGAAGCCAATCGTCCAGCTTTGGGTAGGTTTCTTCGGGCGCGATTGCGCGGCGATGACGGGGCTGAAGATGTCCTGCAAGACCTTTGGATCAAAGTTCGCGCGATTGACGCAGGGCCAATCGCCGAGCCTTTAGCCTACATCTACCGGATGGCAGAAAATCTTGTTCTTGATCGCAAGCGCGCAGGCGGAAGGCGCCATGCGCGGGAACAGGAATGGACTGCGAGCCATATTGACGGAACCTTGGCCGCGCCTGCCGATGCTGCACCAAATGCCGAGCGGACGCTGATTGCGCGGGACATGCTGCGACGCGTCGATGCGCGATTAAATGCCTTGCCCGAGCGGACGGCTTACGTGTTTCGTTCAGTGCGCGTTGAAGGGCGACCGCAAAAGGAACTTGCTGCGGAATTGGCGATTTCTTTAAGCGCTGTTGAAAAGCATTTGCAGCGTGCCTACCGTGAGGTCGTCGCTGTCCATGACGAGTTAAATGCGGATTGCGATGATCCGCGCCGTCTCCTTACTAATGGAGCAACACATGACACATGACGCGGTTCTCGATGCCGCTGCTTACTGGCATATCCGCCTCGACGTGGAGGATGTGAGTGTAGCTGATTGGGCAGCATTTACGGACTGGCTGGAGGCAGATGCGGCGCACGCTGACGTCTACGATCGCTTAGCGATGGCGGATGCAGCGTATAGCGAAGCCCTTGCAGCCCAGCCCGCCGAGGAGCCGCCCGCGAGCAATGACAATGACGACGCTGATTGGTACAAACGCCGCGGCTTTCTGGCCGTTGCTGCGAGCGCGGCGCTCGCGTTGATTGCCACGCCGTTGATGTTTGGCGGGCGTGACCTCCAGTCTTACGAAACGAAGTCCGGCGAGACGCGGACGATAACCCTGAATGACGGATCGCGCATCGAGCTTAATGGCGGCACTCGCCTCGCACTAGACCGGTCGGATGACCGCTACGCCAAGCTTGAAAGCGGAGAGGCGGTCTTCACAATCCGACACGATGCGATCAGCCCCTTCACGCTAGAAGCTGGCAACAGCAAGCTCGTCGATGTGGGGACATTGTTCAATGTGCGCCACGGCGACGATGGCCTCGAACTGGCGGTTGGTGATGGCGCGGTCAGATATAATCCAGATGATGAAGCCCTTTTGGTGAATGCTGGCAACCAGCTCAACGTCGGTCAAAACTTCGCAAAGCCAGTTCTGAGCGCAACTGATCCTCAAAGCGTTGGCGGATGGCGAAGCGGTAGGCTGATCTATCGTGACGCAAAAATTTCGCGGGTCGCTCTCGACCTTTCGCGCAACTTCGGTACGAAAGTAAGCGTCGATCCTGAAATAACCTGGAAGCGGTTCTCTGGCATCGTTCAAGTGGATCCTGACCAAGCAACAACACTCCGCAAAGTCGAACGCTTGCTCGGTATTAAGGCCAGGTCTATTGACGGTGGATGGCTTTTGACGCGTTAATGTTTCGATGATGTCGATCGCACGGTGGTCATTAGTCGCCGCATCTCTCTGCTTGGCCGGGCCAGCAATGGCAGGCACACAAACGAACTTTGCAATTCCGGCACTTCCGCTTGATCAGGCTATCGTGCGGCTGGGCCAGCAGGCCAGTGTGTCAATTGGCAGCGACGATCCGGTGATCGCGGTCGTCATCGGCAATTCGGTAAGGGGCCGAATGAGCGTTGACCGTGCCCTTCGGGTTCTACTCGATCGCACGGGCTTTGCTTTTGCCAAGGTTGATCCACAGACTTACAGGATCGTGCGGGCAGCGACAAAAATCGACACCACCCCAAATTTCCGCAAAGCGCCGCCCGCCCGCGTTCGACCAAGTGAGCATGGCCCGCTACCACCCGCGCTTCAACCTTCCGTCGAGCCCAACCCGCCCCAACAAGACATCATCGTCACGGCGTCCAAACAGGGTCAGTCGCTTGCAGACTATCCCGGCACGGCTCGGGTCGAACATATTGGAGCCATCGGCCTGACCAATGAAAGCGGAACAGCCGCGTTGGTTGGGCGGTTACCGGAACTTAATTCGACTAATCTCGGACCGGGTCGCAACAAGATTTTTATACGCGGTGTTGCCGACAGCAGTTTTTCGGGACCAACTCAATCGACCGTAGGCCTTTATCTTGGCGAATTGAGGCTCACCTACAATGCGCCAAACCCCGATTTACGCTTTTATGATATCGAAAGTATCGAAGTAATCGAAGGTCCTCAGGGGACATTGTACGGCGCGGGGGCATTGAGCGGCATTGTTCGCATCATCCCGAACATGCCCGACGCGACGGCATTTCACGCGAAGGCGAGTGTTGGATACGCAACGACAGCCAGCGGGCGTAATAGTCATGATGTCGGTGGAACGCTGAATTTGCCGATTTTGGCTGATAAGATCGCTTTGCGTGTCGTCGGCTACAAACAACTCTTGGGCGGCTATATTGATAACTCCTTGCTAGGGACTCGCGATACCAATCGCACCCAAATCGAAGGTGCGCGCGCCGCTCTGCGGATCGACGTTGGCAACGATTGGCGGATTGATCTGAGTGGGCTGCTGCAAAATATAGACACGCGCGACGGTCAATATGCGGACCGCGGCTTGCCTGCTTTGGCGCATTCAGCAGCCATCACGCAGCCGCATGATAATGACTTCCGGGCCGTCAATCTTGCTGTCAGCAAGCGCTGGAGCAATTTGGAACTCGTTTCAAGCACCGGCATTGTTCATCATGATCTCTCGGAGCGATTTGATGCGACAGGAACTGCAGGGGCAGTCGGCGTAACCGCTTATGTCCGCGACGAGCATATCCGCATGTTTACGCACGAAACGCGTATTTCATCGCGTGGTAGCAGTAGCGGGTCGTGGGTGGCAGGCGTTAGCTACGTCAGCAATATTGACGGGATGGGTCAGGCAATTGGACAGCCCAATGCGCCGGTCCCGCTCAACCTTATTCGAAATGAAAAGAACGAGTTGGCGATCTTTGGCGAAGCAACCGCTCCCGTCTCATCTAAATGGACGGTCACGGGCGGTGCCCGCCTCGTACGCGCTCAAACAGCAGGTGAGTTGCTCATCGGTGGAACTGATGTTGAGCCAAGCCGAAAACAAATTCGGATTTTGCCTGTCCTTGCGCTGTCGTGGAAGCCCACAAGCGACCTTCGTGCCTTTGCGCGGCTTCAGAGTGGTTTTCGCAGCGGAGGGATCGCGGTCGATCCGGCGGGCGAAATTACAAAATTCGAATCAGATCAGATTTACACTGGCGAATTCGGGTTGCGCTTTGGCAAATCCGGAGGGACATTTTCCCAGAAACTCTCGGGAAGTTTGTCGACATTCTACTCGCGCTGGCAAGACATTCAGGCTGACTTGCTGGACGCAAACGGGTTTCCGATCACGGCCAACATTGGCAGCGGTTATATTTTCGGAATTGAGGCCAATGTTGCGTGGCAACCGGTCAAATCGCTGCAAATCGAAAGTGCGATCTTCATAAATCGCAGTGCGCTTGATAGCCCAGCAATTGAACTCTCTGGTTTGGGAGATTCGGCACTGCCGAACGTTCCGCGCTATGGTGGGCGTTTATCAGGCCGTTACGCGCAACCCTTGTCTCCCCGCCGAACTTTCTCGCTTGATGGGACAATACGCTACCGCAGTGGATCCAGCGTTGGCACCGTTCCGCCCCTTTTGCTGGAGCAAGGGGAATATTTTGAGGCAGACGTGGAAGTTGCGCTTGATTCTATTGATTGGAAGCTAACCCTTGATGTCAGTAACCTGTTCAACGCCAAGGAAAACAGTTTCTCATTTGGCAATCCCTTCACAGCCAGCCTTGGCAACCAAATCACTCCGTTGCGCCCGCGTACAATCCGTTTGGGCATAAATTTCGGTTTTTGATGCGGCTCGCGTGCATTCGCTCAATTACAATTACAATGCCCATTGATAAATCCAGAATTTATTACGAGACCAAGGAAAAACGGCGGCTTGAGTGTGAACTGGCTGATAGTATCTGTTGGAACCATGAAGTCACACACAATGATGAATGCCGCTGTTCCAAGAGTGTGCTTTAAGATTGACGTCCTGCTGCTTGACTTTGATCCTGCGCCGTAGCGTCGGTTACTCATTCTGCCTTTGGTGTCAACGCCGGTATAAAATGGGGCCAGCCACCGGTATAAAAAGGGGCCAGTCAGTTAAAACAAAAAGCCTCCGGTTGAGGCTGGGTTTGATCGGCGT
>JAYVVW010000105.1:0-18977 GCA_043786595.1 Sphingomonadales bacterium
CGTCCGACAAATCCCCGCGACCCATAACTGCTCCCCAAAAAGCAGTCTTGAATCATAAAACACGCCGTTTGGGAATCCCTTTTGTCAACACGGCCTAGCCTCTACCGCGCACTTCGTCTTCCCATGCTCCCGATCGAAGCGGGTAAAGTTCTGCGCGAGGCCGATCGCCTTCGCTATCTTGGCGAGCAGGCGATGGTGGTCGGCACCAACGCGTTGATCGCTTATGCTTTGGAAGCAAACGGGTTTATCCGCGATGCACCCGACACAACATTGGATTTCGACATGGCTCTGACCGGAGTTGACGCCAACGAAGACCGACCAACCTTGTGGAAAGTACTCAAGGAGGCGGACATGACATATTCGGTGAACACAGAGCGGCCTTTCCAGGCGCGCAATGCCAAGGCTTACGAAGTGGAGATATTGTCGGCGCCGAGCCGGATTGGCGGGCAGATTGCGCAAGACAGGCCCCGGCCGTTTCCGCTTCCCGAGCAGGAATGGCTTCTAAACGGACGGCGGGTTGACCGTGTTGTCGGCGTGCGCGACGGCGAGGCGGCGCGCATGGTTGTCCCCGATCCGCGCTGGTTTGCCCTGCAAAAACTCTGGATGGCCGAGAAGCCGGGACGCGACCCGCAGAAAAGGCCCAAGGACCGCAAACAGGGCATCGCGCTGCTCGACGCCGTCTGGCTGGCCATGCGTCATTACCCAATCGACGGCGCTTTTTATGAAGAGCTGCCTGATGCGTTGAAGCCACATTTCGAGCTTTGGGATTCCCAAAAACCCCTGCGACGATGATCAAGGCTGGAGGGACATTTCCAATCAACAGAGGGTGTCATTTCTATCTTGCGCCTGCAAAGATAAAGTCCGATAATACATGTTATGTAAAGTTTGAAATCGCATTGAACTTGTCGAAGGTTACGAGGTTCATGACCTTGATACCACTCATTGCCCGGCATCGGTCGGCGGTTCTCGCCGACATTGAGATGAAATCCACAATGCATTTGGCCAACGCTTTGTTTCCCACCAAGAGATTCGACCGCACTTGGGACAAATCTCAAGGTAGAAAAGAGACGCTATTAGCATAAAAACGATGAAATCGGTTGCAGTAAACGGGATTGAAAACGACTGGAAAACTTTAAGTGCCAGCACAATCGCGTAGATCCAAAGACGTATCTGTTGCGCCCATCGATATGTCATCTGCAAATATTTCTACCGGATGCTGTTGAAGATACGCCATCGACGCTCCCAGCAGCAAAACCTAGCTTCGAGCCTGCAGATATTCCACCCGATAGGTTACCGCCGTCTTTTTTTGAATAACTCGCTGATCCCCCGACATAGCCGACGCCAGCACCGCCTTGAATCTGACTTACCCTAGTTCGGCCAGGTGCGGGAGTGCCACCTAAAGCGAGCCCAGCACCCCCATTAAGTCCCAAACGGGTACCCAGCGCGTCCTCGGCATAGTGAAGGCACATCATGAAGCGGAAATACAGGTCACGTGGGTGATAACGCTCGCAAGAAGTGGAGGTGGTCGGACGAAAGCGGCTTCATCGTACCCCAACTACCCTCTCATCATACCGGCGTCAAAACCCAAAAACCAAGACAATGGTTAACCTGAGAACACCCATTTTCCCCATTTCGGAGGTTATTTACCAGTTGTTAGCCGGTGCCGTCATAACGAGCAATCTCTTGAACCATTGTCAGCGGGAATCTGGCTCGGTCGCATATGATTATGGTGGGCGTCTATCGTGTTTGGTGTGCGTGGTGTATCCTTGCTGATGTGTGGTGTCGTATTGGCGCCAACGGCCCTTGCGCAGTCGGTTCCCAATCAGATCAACCGCGATGCCGAGCGGCTTCAAGAAATTGAACGCGAACGCCAGCGCGCCCGCGAGGAGCAGTTCCGCCAATCACAAACTGCACCACCACAAGCCACACAGGTAGCGCCCCAAACAGAAGTTGCCGCCGATGCTGGCGGTTGCGCCGCCGTCCGCAGCGTTCGGGTCAATGGCATGACGCGCTACGCGCAGAGCGATTTTGCCGCTGATCTCGCCAAACTCTCGGGCGATTGCGTTTCTATTGGCGATATAAACGCTGTGCTGCGAACCATCACCAACCGCTATATCGCCGGCGGATATGTTACCTCACGCGCGGTTATTGGCCCGCAAGATTTGAAAAGCGGGGTGCTTGAGATTGTCGTGATCGAGGGCCAATTAAACGACATCAGCAGCCAAGGCGTCAGCACCAAACGCAAATATCGCAAAGGCGAACTCGCCGCCGCATTCCCCGGCACCAAGGGGCGTCAGCTCAACCTGCGCGACCTTGAACAAGGCGTTGATCAGCTTGCCCGGCTAGGGGCCGCTGAGCCTGACATCGACATCACTCCTGCTGACCTGCCGGGTGCCAGTACGCTGATCGTGCGCCGCAAGCGCGTGGACACTCCCTTGCGCGCGAGCTATGCGGTCAACAATGACGGATCGGCTAACACTGGCCGTATTCAGTCAACTGCATCACTTGATATCGATAGCCCGCTCGGACGCGCCGATTTCTGGTCGCTCTATTATTCACGCGATCTTGAGAACAGGCAAGGCCGGGGCAGCAAAGGCTACGGCGCGTTCGTCTCGATACCCTACGGTTACACCACACTCACGCTTTCGGGCGGGCGCTATAGCTTTGACAGCATCCTTCAGGGCGTTGACCAAGCCTTTGCTAATACCGGCGTTTCGACCAACGGCGCAGCAACGCTTGATCATCTGCTCTTCCGCGATGCCAAAACCAAGCTATCGGTGTCTGCTGGACTTTCACTGCTCGATACGGTCAACCGAATTCAAGGCATCAAGCTCCGGACAAGTTCGTACCGGCTTGTCTCAGGCGCTATCAATTTTCATGCACAACGCCGGATTGGTGCCGGACTTGCCACCGCAGACTTTGGCTTTACGCGCGGGCTCGATATTTTCGGGGCGGACTCGGTTGATGCTGGCCCCGGCGGCGCGCAGTTGGTGTTCCGGAAGGTTGAGGGAAGCCTTGGTTATCAGACACGCACCAACGTCGTTGGTGTTGCAGTCAACTACAGCGGTGTGGTGCGCGGCGCTGCTGCGCTTGATCCCGTCTTCCCCGGCGAACGCTTCAGCCTTGGTGGCACCTCAACTGTGCGGGGTTTTCGTGATGACGGGATTAGCGGGCGAAGCGGAGTTTTCACGCGCCAGCAGATTAGCTTTCCACTGTTCAGCATTTTTGGCGACAAGACCGCCGGCACCCAAGCCAGCTTTTCAGGGTTGGTGGGGTATGACGCAGGCGGCATTGCCCCGCGCAAAGGCGACGCGTTTGAACGCGGCTTTCTGCACAGCTCAACGATCGGCTTTCGCGTCAACAACAAACGCGTAGCGGGCGAATTCACGCTCTCCGCCCCGCTGTCGGCCCCCGAAACGGTGAGACGCCGCGATCTCGAATTATCTGCCTCGTTGAGACTCACGCTATAATGACCAAGGAATAGCTTATGAAGGCGATGACATCAGGCACAGCAATTGCGCTCATACTTGCGAGTGCTGCGGCGACGCTGGGATGGACGGGCGCGCGCGGACAAGGTGTTCCGGTGTCAAACGCGCCGCCGGTGGTGGCTGCAAATTCCAGCACGCGGATTGATGTCACGCAAAGCGGAACGCCGATTGTCAACATCGCGACCCCGCGCGCGGACGGGACATCGTACAATGTCTTTTCAAAGCTTAATGTTGGCAAAGAAGGGTTAATCTTCAACAACAGCAAGGAGATTGGTAAATCGCAGATTGGGGGGCAGATTCTCGCCAACAGCCGACTAAAAAACAGCAGCGAGGCCAGCCTGATCCTGAACGAAGTCACCGGTGGCACGCGCTCAGATTTGCGGGGTGCGCTTGAAGTGTTTGGCGGGCGGGCGTCGCTGATCATTGCAAATCCGTCGGGGATTACGTGCGACGGTTGCGGCTTTATCAATGTATCGCGCGCGGCGCTTTCGACGGGCAAAATCACCTTTGGAGCCGAGGGCGCGTTTACTGGCTTTGCCGTGGACGGCGGCGACGTCCGGGTTGAGGGGCAGGGCTTGCTCGCGGGCAATGTCGATTTCTTTGACATTGTTACAGGCAGTGCGATCATCAACGCCAATCTTTACGCGCGCGATCTAGTCATTGCGGGCGGTAACGCCGATTTTGACTATGCGAGCCGCGCCGCAAATGCGCGCGCAGGCGGCAATGATCGGCTCGCAATTGATTCGAGCTTGCTTGGCGGGATGTACGCCAACCGGATTCGTCTGACTGGGACAGGCACGGGCGTGGGGATTAACTTGCAAGGGTTGGTCAACGCGCTTGAAGGGCCGTTGATGATTAGCGCGGACGGGGCGATTACGGTCAAGAGTGCTGCCTCGGCCTCTGATGTGTCAATCGCCTCAAAGGCAAGCGTCAACATTGATGATCGCGTGTACGGCGCAGGTGCCACTAGCATCAATGCAGACGGCGATATTGTGCTGGCGGGTGATTTCGTTGGTGCGGCCAATGCGGTGTCGCTCAAGAGCGGCGGCGATATCCGTCTAGGCGGTGCTGGGCTGTATGCCGGCCTTAGCAGCGCGGGACGGTTCGATAGTGCGGGAACGCTGACAATCAACGCGGTCGGCAATGTTGACGCAAGCGGCGTTCGCGCGATTGCGAGCGAAGGACTTGCGCTTGGCGCTGACAGCGCGACGCTTAGCAAGGACAGCGCCTTTTCCGCCCGTGATATCAGCGTCAAGATTGGCAAGAGCTTGTTCTCTGATGCAATCGTTGAAGCGACGGGCAACCTCAGTCTTTCGGGTGATAATCTGCGCATCGGTGGTGGTCTCGTCGCCAATGGCCACCTTGCGATTGATGGGCGCAGTGTCGCGCTGTCGGGCCGGGCGATTGGGCTTGCAAGCCTGCGAGTCGCGGCACGCGAAGCGCTTGGCATTGGTGCAGACGGCGATCTGCAATCAGCCGGTGTGGCCAGCCTGTCTGGTACGCGTGTTGACAATGCGGGGCGCGTGCTCGGCATGGGCGGAGCGCTGGTCGAGGCTGCAGGCGCGCTCACCAACAGCGGCACGATATTATCGGGCGGCGACGCAAGCATAAACAGCGGCGGCGATGCAAGCCTTGGCGGCACAATCAACGCCAACGGCAAAACCAAGGTTATAGCGCTTGGCAAGGCAAGCGTCACTGGCACCGTTGCAGCGGCGGGCGATGTTGCACTGAACGGTGCAAGCATTTTGGTTGACGGGACGCTCTCCAGCGGTGCAAATCTTTCAGCGACCAGCGGCGACGCATTTACAACAGGCGTGACCTCAGTGATTGTCGCCAACGGCGCGGCAGTGCTGAACGCTAAATCATTGCAAGCGAACGGTTATATCTCATCAGGCGAGGCGCTTGATCTGAGCATTACGGGCGCGCTTGCACTGAACGGGCAGACCCACGCAGGCGGTGCGTTTAACGCCAAGGGTACTGATATTGCGCTCGGCGGCGTCACCGTTTCAGACGATAACATCAGCGTGACAAGCGGCGGCACCCTGAGCGCCACCGGCGCGGTGTCAGCGGCGGGCACGCTTGTCGCAAACGCGGCTTCGATCACGGTCGAACAGGCTGCACAGCTGGTTGCGGGTGACGCGCTGGCGCTGAACGCTGCAACCGACATAACCAACGCAGGTGCGATCAGCGGTAAGTTCGTAGCACTCAATGCGGGCGGCGCGCTCACCAATACAGGTACATTATACGGTGCCGAGTCGCTTGATCTTTCGGCCAAAACTGTGCTGCGCCAGAGCGGCACCGCTGAGAGCGGCAAAGCGCTGAGCCTTGCTGCGGATGCGATTACGCTCTCGGGCAAGACGCTCGGGATCGACGGCGTTAACGCGCGCGGCAAAACGATTGCGGCCACCGGCGATCTCCAAAGCGGCGGCGTACTCACGCTTGAGGCAAGTGAGACGCTCAACGCCGCAGGGTCGATCCTTTCAGTCGGCGAACTCTCCGCAACCAGCGGCGCAGACTTTATCCAAGCCGCCACGATAACGCTCGGCAAGGGCGCAAAGCTTGCCGCTATTGGCAGCTTTACCCAGAACGGAACTGTCGAAGCAGCGGGGAGTATTGATCTTTCTGCGCACAGCGTTTCGGGGAACGGATCGCTTTCGTCCGATGCCAGTGTTGCAATCCGCGCTCTGTCTGCCGGAATTAACCTGACGGGCGATATTTCGGCCAAATCGGGCATCTTGTTCGGCTCGGCAAGCGCGGTTGCGCTAGGCGGCAACGTTGCCACCGACGGCCTCATCGATATTACCGCAATCGATCTCAGCATCACACGCGACGTCGTTGCAAGCAGCGGCTTTCTCACACGGATTACGGGCGGCGTAGACATTGCCAAGGCTGGGCGTTTGCGCAGTGGCACCGGGCTTGATCTGAGCGTCGCCAGCTTCACCAATCGCGGACTGATCGAGAGTACGGCTGGCCTTAGCCTCAACACGCGCGAAAGTCTCGCAAACACAGGGCGGATATCGGGAGTTGGCGCGGTCACGCTCGTGATTGGCCGTGATTTGACAAGCGGCGGCGTGATTGCGGCGGGCAAAGCGCTTACCGTGACCGTCATTGGCGATGCCACGCTTGACGGCACGGTATCAGCAGTCGGCGATACTATACTTTCGGCAAGTAGCCTTGTTATAAATGGCGCAGTGGCAAGCGGCGGTACGCTTGATGTCACCACCACAAATGCGCTCAACATCGGCGCGAACGGACTTGTTTCAGCGCAGAAAGACACCAAGCTCGGCGCGAAATCGCTTGCGAATGATGGCGCGATTGTCGGCAATGTGGCGCTTGCACTGAGTGCAACCGACGCACTCTCCAACAGTGGCAGTATCGATAGCGGTGGGCTGCTAACGTTGCGCGGGGCAAGCCTTGGTCTTGGCGGCAATATCACCGGTCTTGGCGGGATTGAGGCAAAAGCAGACGGCGCACTTGTGATTACCGGCGCGCTTTCGTCTGACCAAACTACAGTATTTGATGGAGGCAGTATTGCGACTGCGGCAAGCGCAACCATCGTTGGCGCGGGCGACATAAGCCTCAAATCAAGCGGCGCGATTTCACTAGGCGGCGGGCTTGCAAGCGGTGCAGCCGTTTCGGTTATCGGTGCTGACATTAGCACAGCCGCCGGATCAAGCCAAAGCGCAAAACAAGCGTTGACGCTTGATAGCCGGGGTGGGCTTACCCTCTCAGGCGCGTCAACGAGTGACCAGAATACAGTGCTGCGCGCAAACGGCGACGCCAATCTTCTGGCCGGAAGCGTACGCGCGGGCGGCGCGGTCGATTTGAGTGGCGCGAATGTCGTGATCGATAGCCGGATTGAGACGAATACAACTGCGGCTATCCTTGCAAAGATTGGCAGCGTACGCATAAGTGGCTCCGTCTTGGCCGCGCAAGATATTGGCGTTACGGCGCAAACTACACTTGAACTGAATGGCTCGTTACAGGCTGACAAGACGCTTTCGCTTAACAGCGGCAGCATTGGCGTATCGGGCAATGCGGTTGGCGTTGAGGCGCTTGTTGCCCAAGCGACGGGGGCGCTTGCCTCAACCGGACGGTTGATCACAAACGGCATACTCTCGCTTCGTGGCGGCGACCTTAATCTTGGCGGGCAGACACAAGCTGGCGGAGATCTCGCGCTTGGCACTGGCGGGACGCTCGGCATTTCGGGCACGGTGTTTGGCGGCAAGGCCGTCACAATTGATGCGAGCATCCTTGATCTTGCGGGAACGATACAGTCAGTGGGCGCGCTCAAAGTCACCACGCTGACCCGCACCGGTATAGCTGCAAATGGCCGTCTATTTTCGGGCGATACACTGCTCCTGAACGGTGGCCGCGACATAGCCTCGCTGGGCATAATTGCGAGCAGCGGCACCGGCACGTTTAACGCGTTGGACAGCATTACGATCAGCAACCGCGTCGACAGCGGAGCGACACTTGGTTTTGCCGCGCAGACGCTCACTCTAGGCGGCAGCATTGCCAGCGACGGCGGCGTAACCGCCACGGCGCGCGGCGCGCTTGGCATTGATGGCAGCCTTTCAGTCAAAGGCGCAGTGCGCCTTGACGGCGCGCGCGTAAACGTTGCCGGTAGCGTACTAACCAAAGACAGTGCGCGAATTGCGTCTTTGGGAACGCTTGACATCAGCGGCACCATTTCCGCCGACAAGCTGATTGATCTTAGCGCGACCGACCTGAGCATCACCAAGCAAGTCACCGCCAAAACGGGGTTGGCTGCTAAAGCGACCAACATCAGCGTCAGCAGCGATGGCGACCTGCAAAGCGGGGCTGCGCTTTCGCTTGAAGCAACTCAAGCGCTGACCATTGATGGCAAATTGCTCGCGCTTGATGCGCTCTCGCTTTCGGGCGCTGCAAGCATTGATGTCAACGGAACCGTCCAGAGCGGCGCTAGAGCCGCGCTCGCTACAGACGGAGCGCTCGCCGTGCGCGGTAAGCTCACAGCAGCCGGTGACATCAGCGTGACCGCCGCGAATGCCGCACTAGGTGGCACGTTAAGCAGCGGCGGCGCACTCGGCGTGAATGCAGGCGACGTGACCGTCACAGGCCGTCTTGCCGCGAACACAGCGATTGATATCACTGCGGCGGGCGCAGCCACACTTGCAAGCGGATCGACGCTTGAAAGCGACGGCAGCATTGCGCTCAAGGGCGCGACTGTCGTCGCCAATGGCACTTTGCTCAGCGGCAGGACCGCACTTCTCGACGCAGCAACCGCGCTTGACCAGACAGGACGGGTCGAGGCGCGCGACGGCGTCACATTCTCGTCACGCGGTGCGCTTTCAAGCAGCGGCACTGTTCTTACGCTGGGCAGTGTCACAGTCACTGGCGGCGCGACCGATTTGGCTGGAGACATCGGAGCCAAAACGCTCTTGGTCAACGCCGCTGCGCTGCGCGTGCGCGGCAAACTCAGCGCGGGCCAAACACTTGATCTGATCGCCGCAAACGCGCTCACCACTGATGCGACTGCTGCGCTCGCGTCGGGTGCTGCGTTTGGGATTTCGGCGGGCACGACCGCAACGCTTGGTGGCACGATTGATGCTGGCGGCGCGCTCAATGTTAGAGCGGGCGATGCACTGACGCTTTCGGCTGTTGCCAAGAGCGGTGAAGCGGCAAGCCTGCGCGGGCGTGTGATCACGCTTGATGGGAGCCTCGCCGCCGACAAGATTCTATCGGTTGATGCGACAGACGCACTTAATATCAACGGCGCGCTTTCCGGCGTTGAAGGCCTCTCCGCGCGCGGCGGCACGGTTGACGTCGGCGCGCTGGCAACACTGCGCACGAATCAGGCGCTGAGTCTCACCAGCGACAGCCGCATCACCAACGCAGGCGATATTTCTGCACTTGGTGCGGTTTCGGTAAGCGCAGGCGCAGCACTTGAGAACCGCAGCAGCGTCAGCGGCGCTGCGCTTTCGCTCGAAGGTGGCGACGTTACGCTTGGCACGGCAAGCAAACTTGCGGCCACTGGAGCGCTCAGTGTAGTCAGCCGCGATAGCCTCAGCAGCGCTGGCACCATCGACACCAACGATACCCTTTCACTGTCTGCACGCGGTGCCTTCGATCAGAGTGCAACCATCCGCGCAGCAAAGGCCACTGCTATTACCGCAATCGGTGCACTGACCAACAGCGCCAGCATCAACACAGCCGATACGCTCACCCTCACCGCTGCTTCGATCACGGGCAGCGGCGCAATTACGGCTAACGGCCAGGCAAATCTCACGAGCACGGTGGGTGATATCAGCCTCGGCGGCGCGGTTGCGTCAGCCACCGGCATTATGGTGGACAGCGCGCGCGATGTGTCGCTGTTGAGCACTGCAATCACTGACGGTGCGCTCACCCTGCGTGGCCGCGATATCAGTCTTTCGGGCCTCGCAATCGGACGCGACAGCGTTGCAATCAATGCCGCACGCGCAGTTCAGCTTTTTGGCAACGCGACGCTTTCAAGCAACGGGCAAACCCGCATTGATGGCGTCACCCTTACCAACGACGGCGTGATTTCGGCGAATGACGCAGTCAACGCTCAGCTCTCAGGCAGCATCGTCAACCGCAAGGATATTCTCACCGACGGTAGACTGACGCTAAATGGTGCCGACATCAGCAGTTCCGGCGCGCTACGTTCAGGCGCCGCGCTTGACTTGGATGGCAGCGGCACCGTCGTACTTGGTGGCAGCGTGACCGCTGGCACCACGCTAGATGTGGCATCGGGACAACTGGTGGTCGACGGCGCGGTGAACGCGAAGCAAGCGCTTGCGCTTGGAAGTCGCGGCGCAATCGCGCTCGGGAGTAGTTCAACCCTTGTCACCGATAGCAATCTTTCGGTGCGCAGTGATGGAACGCTTTTGGCGGCAGGCACCAGCTTTAGTGGCGGCACGACGCTTCTGCGCGGCACCAATGGGCTCGCCGCGTCAAATAATGTCCAGTCAGTTGGCGATGTAACGCTTGACGGTGGCGCACTCACGCTTGACGGTACACTCTCCACCGACGGCACCCTGACTGCAACAACGCTTGGCAGCGCCAACCTCACAGGCCGCTACAGCGGCGCTAAGGGCATTACCATCAACAGCGGTGCCACTGATTTTGCGGCTGGCAGCAGCCTAGTCTCGGGCGAATTTCTTGACGTCACGGCGGACAGCCTAAACAGCGCAGGCGCACTCAGCGCAACGAAAACGCTCAGCCTCAAATCAAATGCTGATCTTTTGAGCAGCGGCACGATATCTGCGGGCGGGGCACTGACGCTTGACGCTGTTGGCGCGCTTACGCAACGCGGAACGCTGGAGAGCGCGGGCGTACTGACACTTAAGGGCAGCGCAATCACCCTCACCAACCGTGCCGTCGGTGTGCAGGGAATAAGTGTTGAGGGCGCGTCGATTGACCTCACGAGCAGCGCAGACCTTCAGTCAGACGCAGGCCTGACTGTGACCAGTCGCGGCGCGATTACGACCGCAGGCACGCTAAATGCGGGCGGCGATCTATCGTTGACTGCTTCAACCAGCCTCACACAAGCCGCGCGCGTTTTCAGCGACGGCGCAGTAACGCTCGACGGCGGCGGCACACTCGCCAACAGCGGTGATATTGATGCTGCGTTGGCAATCATGCTGCGTGGCAATAATCTCTTCAACAGCGCTAAGCTGGCTTCAGAACAAAGCATTGCGATCACCAACCGCAGCGGAACGGCATCACTTGGTGGCACCGTCTCGGGGAAAGCCGGCGTTTCGCTTACTTCGACCGGAGATGTTGCGGTCAGCGGCATTGTGGCGTCGGGCACCACGCTCGGGGGCCGCGTCACCGGCACACTCAGCACGACAGTAAATGGTGAACTGCGCGCCAAAAACGCGATTGATCTTGTGGCCACGACCGCGATTAGCAATGCCGGGCTTATCTCGTCCGGCGATGCGCTCAACTTCACCACGCCCGCCTTCAGCAGCGTCGGCACTCTCGAAAGCGGCAAGGCATTCGCACTTTCGGCGGGGTCGATCACGCTTGCAGGCCGCGTCGCCTCCACCGATAGCATTACGTTGAATGCAACAAGCGGCGCGCTTGATCTTGGTGCAACGCTTCAAGCCACTGATGTAACGCTGTCATCGCTTGGCGGTGATCTTACCGTGCGCAGCGGCATAAACGTCGACGCCACCGGCCTTGCCAGCCTGACATCAAACCGGGGCATAACAATTGGCGGGATCGTAACCGGCAATCGCGGCGTTACCGTCGCCACCACCGGCGGCGCGATCAACTTCGCCAGAGGTGCCGGTGCACGAAGCGCTGCGGAGGACGTGAGCGTTTCTGCAAGCGGATCGGTAGCCAACGCGGGCACACTCACCGCCAAAAATGACATCAACGTCTCGGGCAGCGTTATCAGCAGCGGCGCGATTTCGGCTGACGGTGCGGTGACACTTAATGCAAGCGGCGCGATCAACGTCAATGATATCATCGACAGCGGCACTATCGCGAGCCTCACGAGCAGCAGCGGCGCGATCAATGTTGCAACACTAAGCGGCGTCCTTTCAGGCGGCAGCATCATTTTGTCAGCCGCAGGTGATATTACCAACGATGGAGATCTTTCAGCAGAAACGACGCTTGATTCGACCAGCGGTGCCGCGCTTTCCAATAGCAGCACCGGTTTTATCTTCTCGAAACTTGGCCGCACACTCCTGGGTGGCGCGCGGCTTTCGCTCGGCGGGGATATTTATTCTGGCACCACGCTCGCGCTGAATTCAAACGACATCGTGATCGGCGGCAGCGTTGGTGCGAACGACGCGTTCGGCCTTACAACGAACAGCCTGAACATCCTACAAGGCGGCCTGCTTCAATCAAACAATGCGCTTACCCTGGCACTTGGTACGACCCAGATCGATGGGACGCTGCGTGCGCTTGATACGTTAGACCTCACTGCACTGTCATTCGGCACGGGTCTGCTCGGGCAAGTTGAAGCCGCAGGCCGATTGAACGCGAATGTGACGGGCGTGCTCGATAATCGCGGTACAATTGCCGTGGCAAGCGAAGGGGGTACAGCAGGCACCCTTACGCTTGCGGCGGGGACGCTCAACAACAGCAATGCCATTTCAGCCACCGGCAACGCAAGCCTGAGCGGCGGCGCGCTCTCCAATTCGGGCACAATCGAAAGCGGCGCAAATTTAAGCATTGCCAACAGCGCTATCGAAGTTGAAGCCACAGGTCGGCTTGAGGCAGTTGATGCGCTCACCGTTAATAGCGCAACTGTAAATAGCGCCGGTACGACTGCCGCAGGCGGTGCGCTCAGTGTCACCGGGCGCGATGCGCTTGACCTGACCGGTACCGTATTCAGCAATAGCAGCAGCGTAGCACTCGCGTCTGATGGCCTTGCCAAAATCGCGAGCAACATCAACGCGAAAACCAGCGTTAGCATCATCGGTGGCACAGTTCAGCTTGCGGGTGACGTGGTTGCCGACGGCGATGTTCAGATCAGCGCGAACAGCGGCGCACTGGACATCACCAGCAATATCGACAGCGGCACCGCAATCACGCTGACTGCCAATAGCGGTAACCTTTCGGTCGGCGCGGGCAAGTCCCTTTTCGGCACAACCGGGATCACCGCCAATGCGCGCGGAATTGATGTGGCAGCAAATCTGATCGCTCCCGGTGCGATCACCCTCAATGCGCAAAATGCGCTCACCGTCAGCGCCAACCTCGTTTCAAACGCAGCCGTAAATCTTAGCGCTGGTGGCTCGCTGCTGCTCGGCGGTAATGTTGACGCACTTTCAGCAAGCCTTACCGCCGCCACGCTCACGACACGTGGCACGATCGATACTTCGGGTGCGGTCGCACTCAATGTTGGAAGTGCTGCAAGCATCGAAAGCCGGATTTCAGCGGGCGGCGCGATCAGCTTCACCTCTGGCGGTCGGGCCGATCTTGATGTGCTGAACACAGGACGGCTGATTTCGGATAGCAGCATCAACTTTCAAAACGTCCGCACGCTCTCGGTCGCCGGGCTGGTTTCGGCGGCCAATGGTGTCGATGTCGCGACGTCGGGCAACACATCGGTTGCCGGTCGTATCGAGGGACGCGATATCAGCCTGACCGCAAACAGCGGCGCGACGACTACCATCAGCGGCGTGGTGGAAGCCAGGGGTGCGCTTACACTTTCGGGCGGCACGCTCGATCTTGCCGGGCGATTGGCTAGCGGCGGCGCGCTTTCAGTTGTGAATGACGCGACAACAGTTACCACGACTGGCGCGGCACTCGCGGGTGGCACGCTTACGCTTGATGGTGCGCAGCTATCGAATACAGGTACGTTGGGCGCAATCGGCAATGTCACACTTGGCGGGACAAACGCGCTTTCAAGCAGCGGCACAATCTTTAGTAACACGGGCAGCATCAGCCTAACCTCAAACGGCACCGCAACGATCGACGGCTTCGTTGACGCTGCAACCAGTGTTAGCGTCACCGGAGCTTCGGTGGCGCTTGGTGCAGACATTGACGCGGGCGGCGCAGTTGGCATCACGGCAACCACTGGCGCGCTTGGCATCACCAGCAATATCAATAGCGGCAATGCGATCACGCTCACCGCCAATAACGGCGACCTTTCAATTGGTGCGGGCAAAACGCTGTTTGGCGCAACGGGCGTCACAGCGGGCGCACGCGGAATTGATGTCGCCGCAGATCTGATTGCTCCGGGTGCGATCACCCTTGATACGCAGAATGCGCTCACCGTCAGCGGCAATCTCCTTTCAAACGCAGCCGTGAATCTGACCGCTGGTACCTCGCTCCTGCTCGGCGGCAATATCGACGCGCTTTCAGCAAGCCTTACTGCCGCCACGCTCACGACGCGCGGCACGATCGATACTTCGGGTGCGGTGGCGCTCAATGTTGGAACTGCTGCAAGCATAGAAAACCGGATTTCAGCAGGCACGATCAGCTTCATCTCAGGCGGCCGCGCCAATCTTGATGTGACGGCAACCGGCAAGCTGATTTCAGGCAACTCGGTCGACCTTCAGAATGTCGCCGCATTCTCGGTTGCTGGCGAAATTGCCGCACTAAACGGCGATGTTGTCGCAAATTTCACAGGGGTCGCCAATATCCTTGGCCGCGTCACTGCGAAGAATGATGTGCGCCTCTCTAACGTGGGTGGCGGCGCGCTTAACATCGCCAGCGGTGGCGTAGTTGCGGCGGGCAATGATATCGTCATCACCGGCGGTACGTTAAACGTCGCTGGCCTTGCTTATGCGGGCCGCGATTTCAGCTTCTCAACCGGGGTATATGATGGCGGGTTTAACTCACTGACCGTTGATGGCACCCTCGCCGCAGGACGCAATATCGGTATCACGACGGCCGGTGGCCTTCGCGTCGGCACAGGCGGGCTGATCGCGGCTGACGGCAATATCAATTTCTCAAACGCCTTCGTCAATATCGCAGGCAGTGTCGCCGCAGGCACCGCGCTGACCAACGGCACACTCACCATCATCACACGCGGTGATCTCGGCCTGCCTGGCGCAGATTTCACCCTGACCGGCAGCCTCCAGTCGGTAGGCGCAATCAGCGTGACATCAGCAAATGGTATCGAAGTTCTGGGCGGACGCTTCATTTCTGACAGCAGCGTTGCGCTCAGCGGACCCTCAATCACTGCGCTTGGCACCATCGGTGCCGCCGACCTCGTGTCGATCAGCAGTACTGGCAACATCTTTCACGGTGGGCTGATCCAGTCAGGACGGCGCATCGCGGTAAGCGCAGACGGCTCAATTACTCTCCAAAGCAACAGCCGGATTGAGACGGTTGGAAATGCGACAAGCATCAACTTCGCACGTGACGCTGGCGCTGCGGCTAATATCGACGTGCGCGCAGGTGGTGCAATCAGTGCAAGCGGAATATTTGTCTCCGACGGCGCGATAGCACTCAGAAGTGCGTCGTCAGATATCACTAACAGCGGCACGATTACGGGCGTCAACGATGTCGTGCTTCAGGCCGATAGCGGCGCGATCATTAACAATGGCGCCATCACCGGCACCAATCTGGCGGTGTATCAGGGCGTTGATTTTCTCAATACAGGCAGCTTTACAGCGGCAGGCAATCTGCTGCTCTCGGCCCCGAGCATCACTAACAGCGGCCTGCTCGGCTCAAGTGGCAGCCTCATCCTTTTCACTCCAGGTGCACTCATCAACCAAGCCGGCGGGACGATCTTTGCCGGCGGTAGCCTCGCGATTGAAGCCGGAGGTGGGATCGTCAATGACCTTTCAACCATCCTCGCGGTAGGCAACATCGGCCTGACCGCGCCGAGCTTACTAAACAACAGCGCGCGGGTTGAATCGCTTGGCGGCAGCATCAGCCTTCAAGCGTTGACTGTTGTGAACCAGATCAAGAATCTGTCGATCACGCCGGGTGGTGTAGCCAGCCCTGCGGGGCTTTACGGCAGTGACAATATGCTGCTCTCGGGAACCCAGGGGTTCGACATCACCACGTGCAGCGGCGGGGGAGGATTCCTCTACCGCTGTTCGGGCAATAATGTTGAAGTCAGGATATCGACAAACGGGATTGTCATCGGAACGTTCACCTATCGGCCAGCAACCGTTGGCGGCGATGACAGTGTCACGACCAACAGCGGTTCATCGCAGATTATTGCTGCACGCGACGTTACCATCACCACCGGCAGCAACGCTCTCGGCACCGTAACAAACAGCAACTCGTCAATCCTTGCGGGCAACAACATCAGCATCACCGCTAGCACGCTTAACAATATCGCAACGCTGCTAAACCGCAGCATCATGCGCGACATCATTGAAGTGCGGCGTCAGCGCTTTGTTGAAGACGCCAATGTGCCGTGCCCCGCAACCGCCATTCCTGGCACCTGCATGACCAACGTGCCGCCGACATTTTTTACAACTTGGGAAGAGTTTGTAAATGTGGTTGTCGGCACTGAACAGGTCGTTGTTCAAGACCCCCTGCCCACGCTGATCAACGCTGGTGGCACCGTTGCCCTTGACGTTGGCACGCTCAACAACAACCAGCCTGTGCTGAATGGTCAAACTGTAAACGGCAGCGGCGGCGGCACCCCCGGCGTCACCACCACAGGCGCAAACCCAGCGGGCGGGCGCGGCGGCTTTGTCGATCCAAACGCGGGTCGCAACGGCGTGACCGGTGCGCTCACCGCCGCCGATATTGCACGCGGTACGGCCAACGCACTCGGTGCTGCGATTGCGGTGCAGCGTCTCGGCGCAACGACTGGGGCAGATGCTGCTTCGGGCGGGCGAGGAGCGCAAGCGACTGGCTTGGCGGTCGATGTCAACGGCGGCGGCTTGCTGACCAACAGCAACAGCACCGGAGACGGCGCCGGCACCATTGGCACCGCCACCGCAGCGACGGTCGGCGTAGGCGGTGCGCTCCTTAATGCGAACGGCGCTACGGCTGCAAACAGCGGCGGAACCACGGGCGCGAACGGCACAAGCCAGCGCGGCGCTTCGGTCGGTGTCACGCTTGCCGATGGCAGTGCGGGCACGGGCGCTGCCGGTACTGCAAACGGTGGCGGCGCAAATGGCGCTGGCGCTACAAATCTCACTGCCCCCGGCGCAGTCAGCGTAAATGGCACCAATGCAAATGGCGGTGCGGGCGTTGGCACGGGCATCGGAACCCCCGGCGGGTTCGTCAACAGCCTGATCAACCGGATCTCAGGTGGCGGCGGTGCGGGCGTAAACGGCGCTGGCGTGGGCGGTGCAGGCCTTGTCAACACCGTTGGCGTTGACGGTGCGAATCTGCCTGGCAGCGTCCAGACCGCTGCGATTGTTGGCGTTGACGCCGTTGATCCAAACACAGTGACAGGTGCTGATCTCACCGGAACAGCCGCGCAGAGCGCACGACTGGTTGACGGCTTTGGCGGCCTTGCCATCCCGAACATTCTTGGCACGGGCGGTCAAGCGGGCGGGTTCGTGCTTGATTTTCTCCGCAGCTTTGGCCTCACCGCAAACGGCGGCGGCTTTGGCCTTGCGGGCGGCGGCGGGCTGTTTACCTTCAACAATAACCCGGATAGTCAATTCCTCTTCACCACCAACCCCGGCTTTGGCAGTTTGGGTGACCTGTTCGATTCGAGCTTCTTTTTCGCTCAGTTGGGGATCGACAAAGCCACCCGCTTCACCCGGCTCGGCGACGGCTTCTTTGAAGCGCAACTCATCGGCAAGCAGGTCCAGGCCGCAACGGGTCAGGCGCAACTCGGCGCGTTTGGCGATGCCTTTGCCCAGGCGCGTGGGCTACTTCAGGCTGGCGTGGCTGAGGCTGCGCGGCTCAAGCTGAGCGTCGGCGTGGCGCTCACCGCCGCCCAAGTCGCGAGCCTCAAGTCCAGCCTTGTCTGGTACGTCAAATCAACCGTTGCGGGCCGCGAAGTCCTCGTCCCCGTGGTCTATCTCGCGGCGGCTGACCAAAAGTCGATCAAGAACGGCGCGGTCATCAGCGGCACCAACGTTGTCGCCAATGTTACGGGCAGCATCACCAACAACGGCACGATCTCAGCAAGCCGCGTGGTCAGCCTCACCGCAGGCGGCGATATCGTCAACCAGGCCGGCGGGCGGATTGCGGGCGGCACGATCATCGCCAGCGCCGCGCGTGATATCCTTGCCCAAGGCGGCTCAAGCATCAGCGGTGACAACATCCTCCTCTCGGCGGGCCGCGATATCAGCCTCACCGCGACCACCGCGACGACCAGCACCTCCGCGCGCACGGATCTCGGCAAGCCTGTCCCGAGCAGAGTCGAGGGGGGCCGCTTTACCCAGAGCAGCTCATCCGCCCAGACCGTGACGGGTGCAGAGATTGCCGCCACCGGCGCGCTCGCCCTCTCGGCCGGACGTGACCTTACGCTCTCCGCCGCCAAGGTCAGTGCAGGTGGCGATGCTTCACTCTCGGCAGGCCGCGATGTGACGATCACTGGCGTCACCACAACTGACACGACCGCCGCGTCATCACGCACGGGCAAGAAGAACAGCACATCCGCAACCACCGCCACCCAGACGTTTAACGGGACGACGCTCACCAGCGGCGGGAATCTGACTGTTGCGGCGGGCAACGCGCTCATCATCAAAGGCTCCGACATCGCAAGCGGCGGAAGCGCCACACTCACCGGCGTGAACGGCGTGCAGCTTACCTCTGCGCTCGAAAACAGCAGCGCCACGAGCAGCAGCACCGCCAAGCGCAAGTCATCCTCGATCGCCGAAACCGCATCCACCAACCGCCTCACCACGATCACCGCAGGCGGCAACCTCGGCGTTGGATCAAGCGCGGGTCACGTCACAATCGCGGGCGCCGACCTTAGCGCCGGTGGCACCACCACGCTCGTCGGGCAGAGCGTCAGTATTTCGGGCGTGATCGACAGCGCGAGCTTCGACGCGACCAGCCGCACGGTCAAGGGGGGGCTGCTCTCCAAAAAAGTCACCACCACCACGAGCAGCAGCACCAGCCAGGCCGTCGTCGCCTCGACCGTATCGGGCG
>JAYVVW010000106.1:0-21773 GCA_043786595.1 Sphingomonadales bacterium
TCGCGGTTTCGCGCGTCCAGCGTTTGTGATGCAGCCCAGTATCGACCACGAGCCGCGTGGCACGGAAAAGTTCATCCTGCAATCGGCCAAGATCGCCCACCGGATCATTTTTATACGCACCAAGTTCGGCCATCAGCCGCTCGGCATAAAGCGCCCATCCCTCCTGATAGGCATTGAAGCTCGCGATACGGATCAGCACCGGCGCATCGCTGAGCGATGCCGCGATCGCGCCTTGCGTATGATGCCCCGGCACGCCTTCATGGAAACTAAGCGTTGGCAGGCGGAAACGCGGCACCGCAGCCATATCGCGCAGGTTGATCCAGTAGGTGCCGGGCCGCGTGCCATCAAGCGACGGCGCATCATAAAACCCACCCGGCGCGCCTGCCTGCGTTGCCACCGGTACGCGTTTGACAATGAGCGCCTGACGCGGGATCATCGCAGGCGGCAACAAGCTGGGGTACATCGCTTCGGCCATGCGCACTTTCCCACGCACATATTCGAGCAGTTCAGCGCGGCCTTTGTCGCTATCGGCAAACAGATTGTCGGGTTGCTTGGCGAGTGCGGCCATCCGCGCGCCGATGCTGCCTTGGCGCATTCCCTGCCGCGCCAATAGCCCGTTCATCTGCTCGCTGATCCGCTTGACCTCATCAAGCCCGACCTCGTGGATGTCATCGGGCGAAAGCAGCGTATCGCCCAGCGCGCGGACGTTTGCGGCGTAAAATTCTGCGCCCATCGGCTGCGCCCAAATGCCTGCATCGTCGCGACCGCGCGGGACGAGCGCAGCAATTTCCTTGCGCAATGCTGCAAAAGCGGGGCGCGCGCGCTTTTCAAGGCTGGTGAGCGCGCGCTTATGCGCCGCCGCGCGCATCCGTTTTGAAAAGCCAGCGAATGCCATGCGCCGATCAAGCGCTTCGATCAGCGGATGCGCCTCTGCCTTGCCTGCGATAAACGAATCGATCACTGGCAGCGCTTTTTGAAGCAGCACGCGCGGCGTTAGACATCCTGCCGCTTCATCGGCACGGATTTTTTCAATCACCCCGGCAAACGCATTGGGAAAACTGTCAAGCTTTTCGATCCATGCGTCTACCGCTGCGGCGCTCCCGAGCGACTGCTGCTCAATCATCACATTGACGCTGTCGATGTGCGGCCCGGCAAGCTGCGTCACCAGATAGGGCGTGTGGCCCGAAAAACTAAGCGGATTGATCCGTCCATAGGGGATTGCAGCAGACCGGGTGCCATTTTCAAGAATCGCGCTCACGGTGGCGAGCCGTGTCGAAGTTGTCGCGGTGCCGCCGATCCGTACCCGCATCAGCAGTTCCCGCTCAGCTTGAAACGCTGCACGCGTTGCGGACTCTCCCGCCGGAGAATAATCATCAAGCGCGCGCGCCAGCGACCCACCGTCAAGCGCGTCAGGCGTACCGCCGTAGACGGCCGTCTCGCGCAAGTGGCTCAGCAGTCGGTCTGCCATCTGATCAAACAGCGGCGTCGCGGGATCAGGCTGCGCCGCTTTGACGCCAACTGGTACGCGCGGCGGCAGACGACGCCGCCGCTTCTTGCGCGCGCCGAGTGCGGGTGTGCCGACCAATGAAGCTAAGCCGCCGATCGCGGATCGCCGCGTGAATCGCATGTCAATCTTCTTTCCTGTTGCCGTTTCAAAGCGTGACATTTTGGCGTGCGCACGGCAACAGGAGAAAATGGATGACGCGTGGAAAATGATCGAAGGTGACGCGGCGACGGGGATGCTGATCGTCGCTGATCATGCGTCAAACCATGTGCCACGCGAAATCGATCTGGCGATTGATGCGAGACTGCTCAACCTTCACATTGCGCATGACATAGGTGTGGCGGCGCTAGCCCGCGCGATGAACCAGGCCACTGGCATCCCCGCCGTGCTTGGTGGCATATCTCGTCTTGTTATTGATCTCAACCGAGAGGCAGATTGTGACCAGGCAATTCCAAAGCACAGTGACGGTCACGACATTCCCGGCAACCACATCAGCGCAGATCAGCGTGCGTTGCGGATCGCGCGCTATTGGTGGCCTTACCACAATGCCGTCACCGCCGCGATCTCGCGCTACAAACCAGCGCTACTCGTCTCGCTCCACAGCTTCACGCGCGAACTGAAGAGCAGCCCGATTGAAGCACGGCCTTGGGAAGTCGGCATTCTCTATAATCGGGATGACCGCGCGGCGCGTGTAGCAATCCCGGCGCTGGGGGCAGTTGACGTCTGCGTCGGCGATCAGTTGCCCTATTCGGGGCTCGAACTGAACGCATCAATGGATCGCCACGGGGAGGCGGCTGGAAACGCATATCTCGGCATCGAAATGCGCCAGGATTTGATCAGTGACGCTGCCGGCGTTACCAAATGGTGCGAAATTCTTGTTCCCATCATCGCCTTATGCCGCAATAGTCTTGCGCCAGACCGCGTTTTCGAGACATAGCCGAACGCGAAAGCGAGATGCGCATGTCTAACACGTTCGATAAGTCCAAACTTCCCAGCCGCCATGTCTCGGTGGGGCCAGAGCGGGCGCCGCACCGCAGCTATTATTATGCGATGGGGCTAAGCGAGGAAGAAATCGCGCGGCCCTTCGTTGGCATCGCTTCTGCGGGCAACGATTCAGCACCTTGTAACACGATGCTCGACCATCAGGCCAATATCGCGCGCAAGGGCGTAGAAGAGGGCGGCGGGATGCCGCGGCGTTTCAACACGATCACCGTGACAGACGGGATCGCGATGGGACATCAGGGGATGAAATCCTCGCTCGTCAGCCGCGAAGTCATCGCCGACTCAGTCGAACTTAGCGTGCGCGGGCACTGCTACGATGCGCTGATCGCGTTTGCCGGATGCGATAAGTCGCTGCCCGGCATGATGATGGCGATGCTCCGGCTCAACGTGCCTTCGATCTTCGTTTACGGAGGATCAATTCTGCCAGGCCGTTATCAAAACCGTGACGTAACCGTGGTAGATGTATTTGAAATTGTTGGTAAATATGCGGCAGGTGCGTGCCCGATCGAGGAAGTTCATGCGCTTGAAAAGGCTGCCTGCCCCGGTCACGGCGCGTGTGGCGGGCAATATACCGCCAACACGATGGCGTGCGTTGCCGAAGCCATCGGCCTGTCGCTGCCCAATTCAAACATGGCCCCCGCCCCCTATACCACGCGCGATCAGGTGGCGCATGCAGCCGGTGTTCAGGTGATGGAATTGCTTGCGCGCAACATCCGCCCGCGCGACATCTGCACATTGCAAGCCTTTGAAAATGCCGCACGGATCGTCGCCGCGACGGGCGGATCGACCAACGGCGCGCTGCATCTGCCCGCGATGGCGCATGAGGCGGGGATCACGTTCGACCTGTTTGACGTTGCTGAGATATTCAAGACAACGCCCTATATGGCCGATCTCAAACCCGGCGGACAATATGTCGCGAAGGACATGTATGATGCGGGCGGCATCTATATGTTGATGAAGTCGCTGCTTGGTGAAGGATTGCTCCACGGCAATTGCATGACCGTTTCGGGTAAAACGCTTGGCGAAAATATAGATCAGGTCACCTGGAACCCCGATCAGAAGGTCATTCATCCTGCGAACAAGCCGCTTTCGCCGACTGGCGGCGTTGTCGGCCTGCGTGGCACGCTCGCCCCCGAAGGCGCGATTGTCAAAGTTGCGGGGATGACGCGGCTCGAATTTACCGGCCCGGCCCAGGTATTTGAAAGCGAGGAACAATGTTTCGCGGCGGTCGAAGCGCGCCAGATCAAGGAAGGCGCTGTCGTCGTCATCCGCTATGAAGGGCCAAAGGGCGGCCCGGGTATGCGCGAAATGCTGTCGACAACAGCCGCGCTCTACGGCCAAGGCATGGGTGAAAAGGTCGCGCTGATTACCGACGGACGCTTTTCGGGCGCGACGCGCGGATTTTGCATCGGCCATGTCGGCCCCGAAGCCGCTGATTGTGGCCCGATTGCGCTGATCGAAGACGGCGATGAAATCTGCATCGACGCGACCAAGGGCACAATCGATCTTAATGTCGCCGCCGTTGTACTTGCCGCGCGCAAGGCGGCTTGGGTGCCGCGAGTCAACGATTATCAGTCGGGTGCGCTGTGGCGCTATGCGCAAAACGTCGGGCCTGCATGGGCGGGTGCTGTCACACACCCCGGCGCGGCGGCTGAACGGCATGTTTATGCGGATATTTAGCGTCGCGCTTGGGCTGCTGCTCGCGGGTTGCGGCGGCGGTGAGAGCAACGGGCCTGCGCCGCTTGCAGGTGCTGATCGCGATGAGATACCGCCAAAAACGCTCTGCGCGCTGAACGGTAGCGATAGTTTCGAGCGCGACTGCGTTCTTGAACGGGAGAGCGTTGACGGTGCGCTCACGCTGCTGCTGCGCCACCCCGACGGCGGATTTCGCCGCCTGCGCGTGACGTCCGATGGGCGCGGCGTGATCGCGGCGGATGGCTCCGAAACTGCAAGCGTCTCAACAATCGGAACCAATATGATCGAAGTCGGGATTGAGGGCGATCGCTACCGGCTGCCTGCTACGGTTGAACCGGCGGGGTAGAGGCTTCGTCTTCGCTTGAACTAAAGTTCTGTCAGGTAATCCGTTCGTCCTGAGTAGGGGCTGAGCTTGTCGAAGACCCGTATCGAAGGATGCTCTGCCCTCACGCCCTTCGATACGCCCCTTCGACAAGCTCAGTGGCTACTCAGGACGAACGGATCAAACTTTAAATATCATTAGCGGAAGAGGCCCGAGCGATGCCAAGACTGTCAAACGCTCAAAACCCCAGCACGTCATCCATCGCATAACGCCCGGCAGGCTGACCAACAATCCAGAGCGCAGCTTTCGCCGCACCACGCGCGAAGATGCTGCGGTCTTCTGCAAGGTGCGACAAGGTGATACGCTCGCCTTCGCCACCGAACAGCACGCTATGATCGCCCGCCGCTGAGCCGCCGCGCAAGCTCGCAAAGCCAATTGCGCCGGGCGTTCGCGCGCCGGTGTGGCCGTCACGGCCGCGCTCACTATTCGCAGCAAGCGCAATCCCCCGCCCAGCCGCTGCGGCTTCACCGAGCAACAATGCCGTGCCCGACGGCGCGTCAACCTTGTACCGGTGGTGGAGTTCGGCAATTTCGATGTCCCAATCGGGGCCAAGCCGCGCCGCCGCCTCACGCACCAACCGCGCCAGCACTGTGACGCCAAGTGACGTATTGCCCGTTTGCAGCACCGCGACATGGCGCGCAGCATCATCAATCGCACGGTGATAATCCTCATCAAGCCCCGTCGTGCCAACCACGATCGGAATTCCTGCCGCCACCGCCGCTCCAATGTTCGCGACGAGCGCGTTGGGCGATGAAAAATCAACGAGCACATCGCACATTTTCGCCAGCGCGCGAACATCGCCGCCAACATCGATCCCGCCACCAAGCGTTGCCCCTGCCGCAGTGATCGCCTCGACCAGCGCCGCGCCCATCCGGCCTTCGCTGCCGATAATTCCAATAGCCGTCATCGCTTGCCTCTTTGCTTCTGGCCTGCTTCATGCGCGAGATGGACATTATCCGCAACATCGTCGTGCTGACCGGCGCAGGCATTTCTGCCGAAAGCGGCGTTGGCACGTTTCGCGGCGACGGCGGGCTGTGGGAGCAGCACCGTGTTGAGGACGTCGCCACGCCACAAGCCTTTGCGCGTGACCCTCAACTTGTGCTGCGATTTTACGATGCGCGCCGCGCGTTTGTACAAACCGTTGAACCCAACGCGGCGCATACAGCCTTGGCACGGCTTGACGCGCACTGGCCAGGCGCATTGATGATCGTCACGCAGAATGTTGATGATCTCCATGAGCGTGCTGGCGCGAAACGGATGATTCACATGCACGGTGAGCATTTGAGCGCATGGTGCACCGAATGTGATGCGCGTGGCGCGTGGACTGCGCCACTACTCGACTGGCCGCCTTGCCCCACGTGCGGCGTCGCGGCGCTACGGCCTGACATCGTGTGGTTTGGTGAAATGCCGTATCAAATGGAGGCAATTGACGAAGCCGTCCGCCGCGCCGACCTGTTCGTTTCGATCGGCACATCGGGCGCGGTATATCCCGCCGCTGGCTTTGTCCGCACCGCCCGCCACTGCGGCGCGTTGACGCTTGAGCTCAATCTCGAACCATCACAAGGCAGCATCTATTTCGACGAAAGCCGGATGGGCGCCGCAACCGCGCTTGTTCCCGCATGGGTTGATGAGATGCTGGCGGACACTGCGATGCGGTAAAGGGGTGACGCCCCAGTTAATCGTACCGAGTCAACTTTAGGGTCGTTTTCACTTGAATTGAATTCGACAATTTCTGGATCGTCATTCCCGCGAAGGCGGGAATCCATAAACTCTGAAGTTTTGAGCATATGGATTCCCGCCTTCGCGGGAATGACGGCAAATGCAAGGTGATACAACTTACAGTAATCAATCCCAAGCAAATTTCGCACATGCCCTACCCCAGAACGACATCCTTATAGCGCGCGCGCAATTCGGTTTTCAGAATTTTACCCGTGCCTGTATGCGGCAGATCATCGGCGAAGAGGACGCGGTCGGGCATCCACCATTTGGCAATTTTATCGGCGAGGTAGGTTTTCACGTCGGCCTCGCACAGTTGGGGAGCGTCAGGCTTGCGGACAATGATCAGCACCGGGCGCTCATCCCATTTAGGATGATAGATACCGATCGCACCCGCCTCGCCAACGCCGGGGCAGCCAACAGCGGCATTTTCCAGCTCAACCGAACTGATCCACTCACCGCCCGATTTGATCACGTCTTTCGCGCGGTCGGTGAGTTGGAGCATCCCGTCAGCATGGATCACCGCAATATCGCCCGTATCAAACCACTGCTCGTCATCGGTCGCATCGGCGTCTGCCTTGAAATAGCGCTTGATGACCCACGGCCCGCGAATCTGGAGCATCCCGGATGATGTGCCATCGCGTGGCAGCACCGCGCCGTCCTCACCCAGCACACGCAGCTCGACACCAAATGGCGGTCTGCCCTGCCGGATTACGCTATCGACTTGCTGATCAAGCGTCATATCGTCCCAGCCAGGCACGGGGGCACCCATCGTACCGATTGGTGATGTTTCGGTCATTCCCCACGCATGGCCAACACGGATGCCCGCCTTCATCAGCCGCATCACCATCGCGCGCGGCGCGGCTGACCCGCCGATGATGGCGGTGTGCAGTTTGCCAAGGCCTGTCCCCGTTGTATCCAAATGCCCGAACATGCCAAGCCAGACCGTCGGCACACCCGCGCTGTGCGTTACGCCTTCACGCATCATCAGTCCGTGGAGGACAGCAGGATCATTAACCGCCGAATAAACAAATTTTGCGCCCACCGCAGCGCCAGCCCAAGGCAGTCCCCAGCTCGCGGCATGAAACATTGGTACGATTGGCAGCATCACCGAGGTTGCGGCAAGATCGAACGCCGATGGCTGTACCCCCGATATCGCGTGGAGCATCGTCGACCGATGTTCGTAAAGCACACCCTTGGGATTGCCCGTTGTCCCGCTGGTATAGCAGAGCATGCAGGGATCGCGCTCGTCACCGTCATGCCATTCGACGTCGCCATCAAAAGGTGCGATCCAATCCTCGAACCCGCCCGGCGCATCAAAACAGATATAATGCTTCACGGTCGGGCACTGCGCCTTGAGCCGCTCAATCAACGGCGTGAACTGGTGATCGTAAAGGATCACCCGATCTTCGGCATGATTGATGATGTAGGAAAGCTGCTCGTCAAACAGCCGCGGATTGACCGTGTGGAGGATCCCGCCAACACCAACCGCGCCGTACCATGTGACGAGGTGACGGCTGTGGTTCATCGCAAACGTCGCGATTCTGTCGCCTGGCTTGATACCAGCGGCCTGAAGCGCCTGCGTCATCCGCTTGGCATCGAGGCGGACACCAGCCCAATCGGTGCGCGTTTCCTGCCCGTCAGCCCAATATGTGACAATCTCGCGCGTTCCGTGCTCGCGCGCGGCATGGTCGATCAAATGCGTCACGCGTAGTGACCAGTCCTGCATCGCTCCTAACATTGGCGCCCTCCAGCTTCATGATACGAGCGCGAGCCTCTGCTGATTGACCGCACTCAGTTTGACTGTCTCTATGCCGGGCAGCGTTTCAATGCGCGCTGAAATTTCAGCATCAAGCACGAAATCGCGGCCCAGTAATATCCGCGCGCTACCGTCTGCAATCGGGACGTTGCAGAAAAGCTCGCCGCGCCCGCCGCGCGAACCGGCAAGCAGCGCCGAAAGCGCCGCAAGCGTGCCTGGATCGGAAAATGACACTTCGATCTGGAGCCGGATGTTGCCCGACATCGCGTCAAACGGCTGGATACGCTTGAGCGTGACGCGCGGCATTTCTTCACCCGGCTTTCGGTCAAGCTCAACGGTCAGCAGCCCGCACGCCCCCGATTTTGCCGCTTCTTCAAGCTCTGCCGATGCGATGTCATCGAAACAGCTTGCGACAAACTGGCCACTCGCGTCAGATAATGTTGCCATTGCATAGCGCCGCCCGCGCGCCGAGGTGCGCCAGCGGACGTCTTCAACAAGCACCGCCATCGTCGCGCCTGTCCGCGATCCATCAATTGGCGCAGGTTGCGCACACAGTGCGCCAAAGCTTTTGGCAAAATGGATTTCAGCAAGGTGGCGGTAGCGATCAACGGGATGCGCCGAGAAATAGAAACCGAAAGCGTCCTTTTCCGCAGCCATGCTCTGCGCCATCGACCAACGCGCACTAGGCGATAGCTGGACGTCTGCGGTGGTCGATTCGACACCGCCAAATAGCCCGCCCTGCCCCGAAGTTCGCCCATGTTCGGCCTGGCTTGCAACCGACAGGATCGTTTCTGCGGCTTCAAACACCGCTGCACGGCGCGGCTCGATACCGTCAAATCCGCCAGCACCAGCCAGACTTTCAATCTGCCGACGGTTCACCGCGCGTGCGCCGATGCGGTCGGCAAAGTCATCAACCGATGCGAACGGGCCCCCGGCCTTTCGCCCCTCGCAGATAAGCTCCATTGCGCCCTCACCAACACTTTTGAGCGCGCCGAGCGCGTAGCGCACCGCAAGTTGTGCATCGCCTACTGGTACAACCGAAAAATCGGCTTCGCTCAAATTGATACACGGCGGCAGGCACGGCACCGCCATCCGCCGCATGTCATCAACAAAAATGCCAAGCTTGTCCGTATTGCTGATGTCATAGCTCATCGAAGCGGCGAAGAAGTCAGCCGGATGATGCGCCTTGAGCCACGCCGTCTGATAGGCAAGCAACGCATACGCTGCCGCGTGGCTTTTATTGAAGCCATAGCCCGCAAACTTGTCGATCAAGTCGAACAACTCGTTCGCCTTCGCCGCTGGAATTTGGTTGTTATCAGCGCAGCCCGTCACGAAAATTGCGCGCTGCGCATCCATTTCCGATTTAATTTTCTTACCCATCGCGCGGCGCAATTGATCCGCGCCGCCAAGCGAATAGCCTGCGAGAATTTGCGCGGCCTGCATCACCTGTTCCTGATAGACGAAAATACCGTAGGTTTCGGACAGGATCATCTCAAGCAAAACATGGGGATATTCGATTGAGAGGCGACCATTTTTACGGTCACCAAACATCCCGATATTGTCCATCGGCCCTGGTCGGTAAAGCGAGACGAGCGCGATGATATCGCCGAAGTTGCTTGGCCGAACCGATGCGAGCGTGCGCCGCATTCCTTCAGATTCCAACTGGAACACACCCACTGTGTCACCGCGCTGGAGCAACGTGTAAACCGCCTCATCATCCCAGGCGAGCGTATCAAGGCTTGGCCGCGCGCCTGTCCGTGCCTCGATCATGTCACAGGCTTTTTTGAGCACAGACAATGTTTTCAGTCCGAGGAAATCGAACTTCACCAGCCCGGCAGCCTCGGCATATTTCATGTCAAACTGCGTCACCGGCATGTCCGAACGCGGATCGCGGTAAAGCGGGACAAGCTGATCAAGCGGGCGATCACCAATCACCACGCCTGCCGCGTGTGTCGAGCTATGGCGCGGTAACCCTTCAAGCTTGAGCGCAAGATCAAACAGGCGGCGCACCTGAACATCGCCCTTATATTCGGCCGCAAGCTCTGACACGCCGTTGAGCGCACGCTCAAGCGTCCACGGATCGGCGGGAAGGTTGGGGATCAGCTTTGCGAGGCGGTCAACCTGGCCGTAGCTCATCTGGAGCACGCGCCCCGTATCCTTGAGCACCGCGCGCGCCTTAAGCCGTCCGAACGTGATGATCTGCGCCACATGATCGCGGCCATATTGGCGCTGAACATAGCGGATCACTTCTTCGCGCCGTGTTTCGCAGAAATCGATGTCGAAATCGGGCATCGACACACGTTCAGGATTGAGGAACCGTTCGAACAACAGCCCGAGCTTGATCGGATCAAGGTCGGTAATCGTTAGCGACCAAGCAACCACCGATCCCGCACCCGATCCACGCCCCGGCCCAACTGGAATGTCATTGTCTTTTGACCATTTAATGAAATCGGCAACGATCAGGAAATAGCCGGCGAAGCCCATCTTGATAATGACATCAAGTTCGAAATCGAGCCGATTGCGGTAGATTTCGGGATCAGAATCGTCGATTTTGGAAAGGCGTATTTCAAGCCCCGCGTGAGCATCGCGGCGTAGCTGCGCGGCTTCAGCGTCAACATCGCCTGCAAGGCTAGGCAGGATCGGATCGCGTTTGGGTGCCATGACGGCGCAGCGCTGCGCCACGACAAGCGTATTCGCCAAAGCTTCGGGCAGATCAGCAAACAGCAACCGCATGTCCTTGGCCGGTTTCATCCAGTTATCGGGCGAACTGCGCGGGCGATCTTCGGTTTCAAGATAGGTCGAATTGGCGATGCACAGCATCACGTCATGCGCTTCATGAAAACTAGCTTCGGGAAATGACACCGGGTTGGTCGCGACAAGCGGCAGGTCAAGCCGGTGCGCGAGGTCGATCAGCCCCTGTTCGGCGCGGCCTTCAATCGGATCAAGCCGCCGCGACAGTTCGATATAGACCCGGTCGGGGAAAAGCTGAATCAGACGGTCAGCATAGCCGTAAGCTGCGTGCGATTGGCCTTCGGCAAGCTGGCGCGCGATCGCGCCCTCGCCGCCCGCGCTGAGCACGATTAAACCGTCAGAACGCCCTTCAAGCTGGTCAAAGGTGACATGGGCTGGTTCATCAAGCGGGCGATCAAGGTGCGCGGCTGAAACGAGGCGACATAGATTGTCATAACCAACAGCATCCTGCGCATAGAGCGCAAGCCAGTCATAGGCTGGCGCAACCGCATCGGGGCGGTCAGGCCGCGCAAGGCACAGCATCGTTGCGATAATTGGCTGAACCCCAGCCGCAACACAGGCATCCGAAAACGGCATCGCGCCGTAAAGCCCATTGCGATCAACAATTGCCGCCGCCGGAAACCCCAGTTCCTTCGCGCGTTTGGCAATATCCCTCGGGTCAAGCGCACCCTCAAGCATCGTATAGGCTGAAAAGATACGGAGGGGGACAAACGCTGCGTAAGACATTGTCAGGCTATGGCGCGTTCAATCGATTCGCGAAAGGCAGCCGGAAAAATTCACTTATCAGGCAGCGCCGATTTACGCGCGATATCGCGCCGCGTCGACCAGATTCCGTAGATCAGCAGCGCAGCAATGAACACCCAGACCCAGACAGGAATATCATGCCCCGCGACCGCGAGATAAAGATAGGCCGAGACGAAGAAAAAACCCGCACACATCGCAGGAAGCGTGATTGAATGCCCCGCCCGACGCCGCTTTACCAACCAACCGATCGACGCAAGAAAGAACGGAATCGCGCCAACGTAGATCGCACCAAAGATCAGCGGATTGACGCCGTAATTGGTGCCAAGGCTCAGGAACCACTCTGTCAGCGCATTCCAACTCATAATAATTTGTCGATGTCTTTGGAAAGGCTTTCGGGCTTATCGGTCGGCGCATAGCGCGCAACGACTTCGCCCGACTTATCAACGAGAAATTTGGTGAAATTCCATTTGATCGACTGGCTTCCAAGTAGCCCTGGTCTGGCCTTTTTAAGGTGATTGAACAGCGGGTCTGCGGCGTCGCCATTCACGTCGACCTTGCCCATCACGGGGAAGGTTACATCATAGGTTAACGAACAGAAGCTGGCAATTTCATCGGCGCTGCCCGGTTCTTGCCCACCAAATTGATTACACGGGAATGCGATGATGTTGACGCGGTCACCGTAGCTGCGGTGCAGCGCCTCAAGCCCCTCATATTGCGGGGTGAAGCCACATTTCGACGCCGTGTTGACGATCAATGTTGGCTTTCCGGCAAGATCGGCCAGTGACTTGTCACTGCCGTCAGCGGCTTTCACCGTGAAATCATACACCGACATGCTGCGAGCCTCCTTTGTGCCACACCATATTAGCCATCACCGCGCAGGACGCAACATACCCCAAAATTTCGGGCCACGGGAAATCTGCCAATCAGCGATCAAATCAAACCCCATGCCCGCATAAATCTGAAGATTGCTCTCTGTCGCTGTCTCAAGATAGCATTGGCTATGTTCGGCGTCAGCGCGCGCGATCCCCGCGCGGATCGCAGCACCGCCAAAGCCCTTACTCTGCTGAATGGGCTCACAACCAGCAAAGTGAAGATACCAGAACGGTGTCTTGGGGTGATGCGCCTCAATCGCGGTGCTGATCTGGAGGCCGCGCCCGATGCCGCTCCCCAGCGCAAGCAAAAATGGCAACAGGCTGGCCGCAAACTCGATTGCACCACCTGTCGCTCGGCCCGGTGCGCGCCACAGTGTCACTGCCTCGCCGCCTGCGGTCTCGATCAAGCTACCCGCCTTCGTGTCACTTTTGATGATCACGCGAAACATTTTGAGCAACTGCGCGGAACGCGACGCTTCGTCAGGAAAAATATGCGAACAGGCCTCTTCGTTCTGAAACGCGCGTGCAAGCGTGTTGCACAGCCGCTCATGCTCGCCCGTTGAGGTGACGACGCGCGTATCAACCACGCGTGCGGCGCTTGGTCACGTCAGGCTGCGTCTTCAGTCTGCTTCTGGGCATAGACCCGCACCGGATCTTTGCGGCCATCGACGACGTCCTTGTCAACGACAACCTCGTCGACGCTATCGAGCCCCGGCAGATCAAACATAGAGTCGAGCAAGATGGCTTCAAGGATCGAGCGAAGCCCGCGGGCGCCGGTTTTGCGCTCAATCCCCCGCTTTGCAATCGCAACGAGCGCATCGTCAGTGAACGATAGTCGAATATCTTCCATGCTGAACAGCTTTTGATATTGTTTGACGAGCGCGTTCTTGGGTTCGCCAAGAATTTTAACTAGCGCATCGACGTCAAGATCTTCTAGCGTTGCAATCACCGGCAAACGACCGACAAATTCAGGGATCAGTCCGAACTTGAGCAGATCCTCTGGCTCGGTCTTGCCCAGCAATTCACCAGTGCGTCGCTCGTCTGGGCCGGCGACATGCGCGCCAAAGCCAATTGATTTGCCCTGAAGCCGGTCGCCAATGATCTTCTCAAGGCCTGAGAATGCGCCGCCGCAAATGAACAGGATGTTCGTCGTATCAACCTGAAGGAATTCCTGCTGCGGATGCTTGCGGCCACCCTGCGGCGGTACGCTCGCCGTTGTACCCTCCATCAGCTTTAGCAGGGCCTGCTGCACGCCTTCGCCACTGACATCGCGCGTGATCGATGGGTTTTCAGCCTTGCGACTGATCTTGTCGATTTCGTCGATATAGACAATCCCGCGCTGCGCCCGCTCGACGTTATAGTCCGAAGCCTGAAGCAGTTTGAGGATGATATTTTCAACATCTTCACCGACATAGCCTGCTTCGGTGAGTGTCGTCGCATCGGCCATCGTGAACGGCACGTCAAGAATGCGCGCGAGCGTCTGTGCGAGCAATGTCTTGCCGCAGCCGGTGGGGCCGACGAGCAAAATATTCGATTTGGCAAGCTCAACATCGGCACCTTTGCCGCCGTGGTTGAGCCGCTTGTAATGGTTATGCACCGCCACCGAGAGCACGCGTTTCGCGCGCTTTTGGCCAATCACATAGTCATCAAGCACGTTGCAGATTTCTTGCGGTGTAGGAACGCCGCCGTCTTTCTTGCTCACAAGCGCGGTTTTGGTTTCCTCGCGGATGATGTCGTTGCACAGGTCAACGCATTCATCGCAAATAAATACCGTAGGGCCGGCGATGAGTTTGCGCACTTCATGCTGCGATTTTCCGCAAAATGAGCAGTATAATGTGCTTTTGGCATCCGTGCCGCTGAGCTTCGTCAATTTACACCTTCCCCGGTTCGAACCGGTACGCTGCTACGTTGCGTATATGTTACAGCCAAACTCTTAACGAGCAATGGCTTAAATGCGCTCTTGTCCTGCCAAGCCGTCTTCAACGGGGCCGGGGCGCTTTTCGTAAACTTCGTCGATCAAACCAAACGCCTTGGCTTCATCGGCCTCAAGGTAATTGTCGCGGTCCATCGCCTTTTCAATCGCTTCAATGCTCTTGCCGGTATATTTGGCATAAAGCGTGTTGAGCCGGTGGCGCATCCGCAAAATTTCTTTCGCCTGAATTTCGATATCGGCCGCCATGCCGCGCGCGCCGCCCGACGGCTGATGGATCATGATCCGCGCATTGGTCAGCGCATAGCGCATCCCCGGTTCACCCGAAGCAAGCAGAAAGCTGCCCATCGATGCGGCTTGGCCGACGCACACTGTTGCCACTTTGGGCCGGATATACTGCATCGTATCATGGATCGCGAGGCCAGCCGTCACAACACCGCCGGGTGAATTGATATACATCTGGATATCTTTTTTCGGGTTTTCCGATTCGAGAAACAATAGCTGCGCGGTAATGACCGACGCCATATGATCCTCAACTTCGCCCGTCACGAAAATGATGCGTTCGCGAAGCAGCCGCGAGTAAATGTCGAAACTGCGCTCACCGCGATTTGACTGTTCGATCACGACGGGGATCAACGCGTCGGTTACCGGAGCCGAATAACGATCATGGTCGTAGGGATTGCGCATGGGTAGATTGACCTCTTGTTCTGTAATAAACGCTATGTCGTGGGCCTGTGTGCTTCCGTCAAGGGGCGATCAGGCACCCGGCGCGGAAAAGCCGAGATACGCGAGCCGCCGCACCTCACGCCGACCGCGCACCACGGTATCAAGGATCAGCCCGCAAAAACCGTTGAGGAACGCAAGGATCACAAGCCCGGTCGAGAGAACCGCCGTTGGCAGGCGTGGCACAAGGCCGGTATCAAGGAAGGTGATAATCAAAGGCACCGCGAGGATGATTGCGGCCAGCCCCAACAAGCCGCCAATCGCGCCAAAGAAAAGCAAAGGCCGTTCGTAACGAAACAGCGTCATGATCGTATTGAGGATGCGCCAGCCATCGCGGTATGTGTTGAGCTTTGACACCGACCCTTCGGGCCGCGCGGCATAGGCCGTTACGCGTTCGGCAACGGGCATCCGCAGTTCAAGCGCGTGGACGCTGATTTCGGTTTCGATTTCAAATCCCGAAGACAGCACAGGAAAACTTTTGACAAAGCGTTTTGAAAACACGCGGTAACCCGAAAGAATATCGCTGAAACTGCGCCCAAAAAGCCGCGCAAGCATCCCTGTTAACATCGCATTGCCAAGCCGGTGGCCGCGCCGGTACGCGGCTTCAACTTCGGATTTGCGCGCGCCGACGACCATATCAAGCTGTTCATCAATCAAGAGCTTGACGAGGTCGGGCGCGGCGGCGGCGTCATAGGTCGCGTCGCCGTCGGCCATCACATAAATGTCGGCGTCAACATCGGCAAACATGCGGCGGACGACATTGCCCTTGCCCTGCATCCGTTCGGTTCGCACAATCGCACCCGCAGCCGCCGCAATCTCACGCGTCGCATCGCTGCTGTTATTATCGTAAACATAGATCGCCGCACCGGGCAGCGCGGCACGGAAATCGGCAACGGTCTGCGCAATGGCGGCAGCCTCATTATAGCAAGGCAGGATGACGGCTACGCTCAGCGGTAATTTCATAATATGCTGATTAGGCCAAATATGGTAAATTTATAGTAATTTTAGAGCGTCAAGCGCGCGGTGTTTTTTGCCCGCACGCTTGAACCACTCAATCCTTCTTCTTCGCCGCTGCTTTCTTCGCTGGCTTGGCGGGTGCCTCGACAGCCTCAGCCTCGGGTTCGGCCTTTGCAGCCTTAGCCTTTTTGGCAGGCTTTGCAGGCGCTTCAGCAGCGTCATCAGACGCTACGGCTTTCTTGGCAGCTTTCTTTGCCTTGGGCTTTGCGTCGCTGTGATCATGCCCACAGTCTGGGCCGTGGACATGGCCGACGTCGTCTTCATCGGCTTCAATCGCGGCTTCAAGTTCTTCACGGCTTACGGCACGGTCGGAGATTTCAGCTTTGGCAAACAGAAAGTCGACAACCTTGTCTTCATAAAGCGGCGCACGAAGCTGCGCCGCAGCCATTGGTTCTTGCTGAATATACTGGACGAAGCGTTCGCGGTCTTTGGCGTCATACTGCTGCGCGGCCTGCGCAATCAGACGGTTCATTTCCGCCGTTGTAATCTCGATGCTGTTCTTCTGGCCAATTTCGGAAAGGAGCAGGCCAAGACGCACGCGGCGTACGGCGATTTTGCGGTAATCGTCCTTGTCTGTTTCCATTTCGGTAATCGCGGCTTCTGGATCGGCTTCGCGCGCGGCTTCCTGTTGAAGCTGCGACCAAATCTGGTCAAACTCAGCTTCGACCATCGACGGCGGCACTTCGAAATCATGCGCGTTGGCAAGTTGATCAAGCAGACGGCGCTTCATATGTGTCCGCGTCAGGCCGTTATGTTCCTGTTCGATCTGCCCTTTGAGGAGGCCGCGCAGTTGATCAATGCCCTCAAGGCCAAGCGCCTTTGCGAAGTCATCATCAGCCACAATCGGCTTCGGAACGCGCACTTGGTGGGTCGTCAGGTCGAACTGCGCATCCTTGCCCTTGAGATAGTCGACCTGATAATCTTCGGGGAATGTTACCGTGATCGTCTTGGTATCGCCCGCTTTGAGGCCAACCATCTGCTCTTCAAATCCGGGGATGAGGCGACCTGATCCGATTTCGATCGAGACGTCGTCGCCCTTGCCACCTTCAAAGGCTTCGCCTTCAATCTTGCCAAGGAAATCGAGCATGACAAGATCGCCTGTCGCGGCCTTGTGCGATTTTGGCGCATCTTCGAAATTCTTGTTCTGGCCGGCAAGCTGTGCAAGCGTTGCATCAACAGCAGCATCGTCCGCTTCAACGGTCAGGCGCTCAAGCTTGAGCCCTTCAATCTGCGGCGCTGGCACATCTGGCAACACTTCGAGCGCAACCTTGATTTCTGCATCCTTGCCGTGCTCATACCCTTCGCTCAGTGCAACCGACGGCTGCATTGCCGGGCGCAAGTTTGATTTCTGAACGAGCTGCTGAACCGCATCCTGAACCGAAGTATTGAGTGCGTCAGCCTGAAGTTGCGGGCCGTGCATTTTGCGAACGAGGTTGGCAGGCACTTTGCCGGGACGAAAGCCTGGCATTTTCATCTGCGGCGCGGCCTTTGCCACTTCGCCTTCAACACGCGCGTCGATATCTTTCGCAGCGATCGTCAGTGTGTACGCCCGTTTGAGGCCTTCGTTCATCGTTTCAACAATTTGCATGATTCATCCACATTCTTTGTGCCAAAATTTCATATCAGCCTAGCTCGCCAGAAATAGCGATCCTGGTGCGGGCGAAGGGACTCGAACCCCCACATCTCTCAATGCCAGAACCTAAATCTGGTGCGTCTACCAGTTTCGCCACGCCCGCGCCTTAGCTGGATCGCGCACGCCTATAGCAGGGCAAGCAGGAAGGGCAAGGGCGACAAGAGACAGAAACGGGGCAGATATACGGCCCCGTTTCCAATTTGATCTGCGTGATGCCTAACGACTACCGCCACTCACGGCGGGAGGTACGGGTTCAACCTTGATTTCGCCGTCGGCGGTTGGCTTTTTTGCATCTTCTTCGAGCTTGGGCTTGACCGAAACTTCCTTCTCATCGGCCTCCGCGACGATCCGGTCGACCAAAGCTTTCATATCCCCCGGCACCGGAGTAGCCAAACCCACTGCGCGGTTGAGCAGCAAGCCTGCAGGGTACAGTAGTCGCGTTGGCCCTCGGTTCGCAAAACGAGCGTCCGGGATTAAATTTGCACGCGTTCTCGGCAGTGACTGCATGTCAACTGGCACTGTATCCACCTCGGTCGCAGCACGCACATAGATAGCATCCGAGATAGCGAAAGGCCTTTCGAACAGATCGCTTGAGGCCTTTTGACCGGCCAATTCTGGTATTCCCGAGTCTGATCCATTTTCATTCGCAATCAGAACTGTGCCGATATCAGTGATCTCACCAGGCTTGACCGTGAATCGATAAGTACCAAGGCAAAGGCAGGTCGATTCACTGCCATGAATTACATATTCGCCTGGCGTCAGTGATGTCACAAAAATGCTGACCTTATCACCGGGCTGATACACACGGTCGCCAAAGGAGGCGCCTGCATCCTCTCCCTTAGGGACTTTCGCCAAATCCTTTTTCTTGGCCGTCCGGATTTCGCTGCGCACGGCGTCGTAACGCCATATGTAAAGACTTGGCGTTTTCTGCTTCTTGCCAAATGTCGGGCCAACCCGAACCAGCACATGACCAAGCGTCGCGTCCATTTTGAACGTGCCCGGCTTGTGCCGGATCGCAGCAGTGGCGGGCGGCGACAATGCGAGCGCCGATGTCAGTGCAAAAGCGCTGAGCATGCGATAGATTGCCTTCATGGGTCGAGCCTTTCAGTGGTCGGCGCAGTGCCGGTCGCAAACGCGGTCAGTTCCTTCACCGAATCGGTCGCGCGCATCATGCTGTTCCAGCGCGGCTCTGGCACCTTGTACCGGGTAAATCCGTAAAGCCCCATGCACTTGCGCATACCCGCATCGCGCATTCTGCGGGCTTCGACGCCTTCGGTAATGCCCTTGATGAGGCCCTCAATCAGCGCGCCGAACAGGCCGCCTTGGCCCGAGGAAGGATTTTGCTTGGCCCAGATCGTACTCGTCTGAATGAAACAATAGCGAATGTCGTTTTCGGCCACGGCGGCGTCGGCGTTCGCCTTGTGAAACCAGAAAAATTTGCTGGGATCATCAATTTTTTCATTGCGCTTGTCTGCCGTCTCGATTTTGTCTGCTGGTGCTGCAAAGCTCACTTGCGCAGCACACGTCGCGCCGATCAACAGCATCAAAAGCGCAGCGCGTCTTACCCGTTTCATTTTGCCCCTCTCCCCGCTCACCATTATGAGCGCGTCAGCATCATTACTTTGCGAATGATTTTGTCAAGTCGCCGTCGCGTTTCGGTTCAACTCAAAGCCTTCTTCAGCAGTTCGTTGACCAATTGCGGATTGGCTTTGCCGGCCATTGCTTTCATCGTCTGACCAACGAAAAAGCCGAACAGCGCCTCCTTACCGTCCTTATACTGCGCAACCTTATCGGCATTGGCGGCGAGGATATCGGCGATGATCGCGTCAATCGCGCCAGTGTCGCTCGTCTGTTTGAGGCCTTTTTCCTCAACGATTCTGCCAGCGTTATCACCCGTTTCGAGCATGAGTTCAAACACCTGCTTGGCAAGCGTACCCGAAATCGTGCCATCGGCGACAAGTGCGAGCAATTCAGCCGCCTGTGCCGGGCTGACCGGACTGTGTTCGATATCCTTGCCAAGCCGGTTGAGCGCGCCGAACAGGTCTGAACATACCCAGTTCGCCGCCGCCTTTGGCACCGCGCCCTCACCGAGCAGTGCTTCAAACCAGCGCGCGGTTTCGGCCTCTGCGGTCAGCACCGCCGCATTATAAGCCGAAAGCCCGAGCGCGCCCTGATAGCGCGCACGCTTGGCATCGGGCAGTTCGGGAAGGCTTGCCTTGCACGCCGCGAGAAATTCGTCGCTTAGTTCGAGCGGCAAAAGATCGGGATCCGGGAAATAGCGATAGTCATGCGCATCTTCTTTTGACCGCATCGACCGTGTTTCATTTTTGTCGGGATCGAACAGCCGCGTTTCCTGAACAATCTTGCCGCCCGCTTCAAGCACGTCGACCTGACGGCTTGCCTCGATCTCGATCGTCTGCATCACAAAACGCACCGAATTGACGTTCTTTGTTTCGGTCCGCGTGCCGAGTTCATCACCGGGTTTGCGCACGCTGACATTGACGTCCGCACGCATCGATCCCTCTTCCATATTGCCGTCGCACGAACCGACATAGCGCAGGATCGAGCGCAGCTTTTTGACATAGGCACCCGCTTCGGCAGGCGACCGCATGTCGGGCTTTGACACGATCTCCATCAGCGCAACGCCGCAGCGATTGAGATCGACATAGCTCATCGTCGGATGCTGATCGTGCATCAGCTTGCCCGCATCCTGTTCGATATGAATGCGCTCGACACCAATCGTCTTGGTCTGCGCATCAGGGTCTTTTTCATCAAGTGAGATCGCAATTTCGCCTTCACCCACGATCGGATGATAAAGCTGCGAAATCTGATAACCCTGCGGCAAATCGGCATAGAAATAATTCTTGCGGTCAAACCGCGACCATGCGTTGATCTGCGCGTTGATCGCCATTCCCGTGCGCACCGCCTGCCGCACACATTCACCGTTGAGCACCGGAAGCATCCCCGGCATCGCGGCATCAACCAGACTCACCTGACTGTTGGGTTCAGCACCAAACTGCGTTGCAGCACCCGAAAAGAGTTTTGCGTTGCTGGTAATCTGGGCATGAACCTCAAGGCCGATCACAACCTCCCATTCGCCCGTTGCGCCCTGAATTCGATAAGTTGATTCGCTCATTATGCTGCCTTGTCAGGGGTTATCAGTGGCACCGTTGGAAAATAGGCGCGGTAAAAACGCGGATCACGCGTGAGGATGGTTGCATTCAGCACTGCGGCATGGCCACCGATGAGGAAATCAGCCAGCAGCGATTTGGGAGCGAGACTGTCTCTGCGCTTGCGGTATTGCTGGAATGCCATACCCGCAGCGTAAGCCGACTCATTGGACAATGGCTCGACTTCGACTCCCATGTCATCAAGCCTTTCAAGAAATTCATCCAGCCTTCCCGAAAACGGCGCGACTTCCGCAACAATGACGTGATTGATCACAACCCGGCCTTCGCCGCTTGCATGCGTCAGCGCGTCGACCGACCAGTCATGCCAGTTCGGATCAGCCTCAATCACGTCTATCAAAACGTTCGAATCGGAAATGATCACGGTTCCCAATCACCTCTAAGGTCGCGCATGATTTCTTCGGTCGCTTTACCGCTTGTTCCTGTTCCTGATAACTTAGCCAGCCCTTCACGCATCCTTCGAACGCGCACCTCGGCATCTTCGGCGCCATCGCCGATGGGCGATATTTCGGCTTTATTCGCACCATTGATCATGACTTTGTAAGGCGCATTTGGCGCGAGACCGATTGCCTCACGAACGGCTTTCGGGATCAGAACCTGCCCCTTGCTCGTCATCCTGCCCGTTTCAAACTTGGTGTGCGCATTCACGACCGGTCTCCAGTGTTACTGTCGGTAACACTTACCACGCTTTGATGCAATCTCCACGTATCATTTTCGGGCGGTGCCGGTGGGTGCCTTTAATAACCGTCATCAACTCAGTTGAGCATCTCTGATTTGAGCGTTTGCGATTATGCGAGCGAAGCGTGGCAATCCAGCGGCACCAAAGACTGGATTGCCGCGCTTCGCTCGCAATGACG
>JAYVVW010000107.1:0-2157 GCA_043786595.1 Sphingomonadales bacterium
CGGCGCGGTAGATGTTGCGGAGATCGACAAGGCACGGCGTTGTCATCAGTGACGCAATCCGCGTGAGATCAAGCGCGCGGAATGCGTCCCACTCGGTTATGATCGCTGCGGCATCGGCACCCTCGACCGCCTCATATGCGCTTTGGGTGAAGGTGGCGTCGGTCATCAAGGGTGTGGCGGCTGTCATCCCTTCGGGATCATACACGCGAACGTGCGCGCCGCCGTCGATCAATGCCTGGACAATGGCAAGCGACGGCGCATCGCGCATGTCATCGGTATTGGGTTTGAATGTCAGGCCGAGGATCGCAACGGTCTTACCCCGCGCCGATCCGCCCATTGCGGCAATGATCTTGCGACCCATCGCGCGTTTTCGGTTATCGTTGGCCAGAACGACGGCTTCGACAATGCGGAGTGGCGCTTCAAAATCTTCGGCCGTTTTCAAAAGGGCAAGTGTGTCTTTTGGGAAGCACGACCCGCCATAGCCTGGTCCGGCATTGAGAAATTTGCTGCCAATCCGGTTATCAAGACCCATCCCGCGCGCCACATCCTGAACGTCGGCACCGACGGCTTCGCAAAGATCGGCCATCTCGTTGATGAATGTGATTTTTGTCGCAAGAAATGCGTTTGCGGCATATTTGATGAGTTCGGCAGACCTGCGGCTTGTGAACAGGATCGGAGATTGGTTGAGGAACAGCGGACGATAGATCGCGCTTAGAACGGCCTGCGCTTCGGCATTCTCACAACCGATCACAATGCGGTCGGGACGTTTGAAATCGCCAATCGCGGCACCTTCGCGCAAAAATTCGGGGTTGGACACGACGGTCCACGCGATGTGCGGCGCTGTTTCACGCAAAATGCGCTCAACTTCATCGCCGGTGCCCACGGGAACGGTCGATTTGGTGACAACCACCATTGGCTTCGTTGCGGCAGACGCAATGTCGCGCGCGGCCTGATAAACATAGCTGAGGTCTGCATGACCATCGCCGCGCCGCGACGGCGTGCCAACGGCGATGAACACCGCGTCTGCGGTCACAACCGCATTTTTGAGGTCGGTCGAAAAGCGCAGGCGGCCTGCGGCAACGTTCGATTTCACGAGGCCTTCAAGGCCCGGTTCGTAGATGGGCATGATCCCTGATTGCAGCGCATTGGTCTTCGCCTCGTCGACATCAATGCAATCGACATTATGTCCGAAATCAGCAAAACATGCGCCCGAAACGAGGCCGACATATCCTGCACCAATCATGGCAATCTGCATTAGCCCAGTCTCCGCTCACGCCCGCAAATTCCGGACTATTTGTCATACAAAAAGGGCCGATCTTGCGACCGGCCCTAATGTAGCAATCCTAAAAATGGATTGGCTATTACATGCCCGAACCCGGACCATATGTGATTTCCACACGACGGTTCTGAAGTTCGCGAACACCGTCAGCGGTTTCAACGCGTGGAGCGCTTTCACCAAATGCCTGGGTGCTGATGACGCCAGCAGGAACGCTGCGTCCTTCAAGGTAGCTGCGAACGGCGGTGTTACGACGTTCCGAAAGTGCGACGTTGTACTTAGGTGTACCCGAACGGTCAGCGTGACCGGCAAGCATAACCTGAGCCTGACCGCAATTTCCATATGCGCCAACTGCATTGTCGAGGATCGACGCTGCTTCGCCTGTGATGTCCGACTTATCAAAGTCGAAGAACACAATGTACGGCCCAGGAGCGCAAGCAACCTTTTCAGGTACCACAGGCTCTGGTGGAGGCGGCGGTGGTGGCGGAGGCGGTGGGGGCGGAGGTGGCGGAGCCACTTCTTTTTCACCAAAGTTATAGGTCAGCGTTCCAAGGATGCTGTGCGAACGATAATCAGTGTTTACCGTACGGCCAGCGCGGTCGATCAGGTTTACGCCGTTTGCGTTGAAGTAGCGATACTTCAGGCCAACGTCGATGTTATCGGTCAGCGGTGCGCGAACGCCTGCAAGACCCTGATAAGCAAAGCCCGTATCCGAATCGTTGAGCGAACCAGCGCCCAGCGTGTTCAGACGAAGATTTTCCTTTACGCGTGCGACACCGCCGCCGCCGCCGATGAAGCCTTGAATGCCATCATCGTCGCCGAAATCGATCGTGCCGTTGAGCATGAAGCTGAGGACGTTGGTATCGCCGCCAGCCGTATTG
>JAYVVW010000108.1:0-3519 GCA_043786595.1 Sphingomonadales bacterium
CTCTTTTTCTGGAGGATACAGGCTATTCCCACGCACGAATCGGCTGAAGCCCTTTCCCAGCTAAAGCTGGGGGGTTTCCTCCAAAAAACGGGACACTAACATCACCAACGAGGAAAAGAAGCCAAGCCCCGTGTCAAGCACGGGGAGACGATTCAATGTAAAATCATCACGCGTCAAAGCACACCGCCATCATAAAATGCGTCGCTCTTGAGCGTCGCCTGGCTTGGCAGTTTGAGTGCTTCAAGCATCAGCGCGAGTTCTTTCAGCGCGGCAGGCTGTGCGCGGCCGAGTTCGGGGATGAGTTTGAGGTCGAAGATCGTCAGGCCCATCGGAAATAGCTCGCGGTAGGCGACGCGTTCGCGCAGCCCCGGGATCAGGCGGAAACCGGCAACGGGCGCGATCACCGCGAGCGCATCAAGAAACTTGCGCTCATTCTTCGTCCCCAGACTGCGCGAGCGGTTTTGCATTACCACCCAATCAAGCGTCTTTTGCCGGTGAGCAAGGCTAGGCTCCTTAAGGTGTTCAACAAGCCGCGCAAACGGCCCGAGCGTTTTGAGTTCGCCCGTCCGCGGATCGATATGACCGAGCATGTCGAGATCGATGAAGCTATCGTTGACCGGCGTGACGATCGTATCGGCCATGAAAATCGCGCGGCGGGCAATCGGCGAATCGTGCCCGCCAACATCAATCACGACAAAGCCGCAATCGATCTGCGCCATGCGGATTTCGCCCTCAAGTGCTGATTCATTCGCCTGTTTGAGGATCAGATGGCGCGGGCCGGGCAGGTCAATTTTATAATCACGCGCGGTCTCTTCGCGCGCATCCATTGCGCGCCCCAATGTGCGCTGGCGCAGATCAAGATCAATCGCCGCCACGCGCTCACCCGCATTGCACAGCGCGATACAGGTATGAAACGCCGAGGTCGATTTGCCCACCCCGCCCTTTTCATTGGCAAAGACAATGATGTGCGCCTTTTTGGTGAAGATCGGTCGCAACCCGGCGCTCGGATCGTTCGGCGGATAGTGCGGAAATGGCACTGGATCGTAGCGTGGAAACGGCGCAGGGGGCGGCATCGCGAGCGGCGCGGGTGCCACCGCCTTCCTTACCCACGAAAAAATGCCCACAACGATGGTTTCCCTTGATGTTCAGCGGCGCACGCTAGGCACAAAGCCGAGGTGAGCGCAACTTGAAACGAGAGAGAGTGTGCGCTGACTTCAGACCTTCTAGTTCACTCTTCGGCAGCCAGCTGTTCAAACTGCCTTTTGCGAATTTTGCGATAAGTCGGAACACAAACCAGCAACGCCAGAAACAGTCCTAACGTCATATCTATAAATATTGTGAAATCAAATTTCGGAACCGTGTAGGCGTAGATCACGGACAAGACATAGCTACAACATATCGATGTCATCAAACCATTTGCTGGATCATTCACGACGCGTTTAATGACCAGCCATTCAATGATGATTGAAAATCCATAAATGGACACAGCGAAAATTGCGACGCCAACTGCGTTAAATATCCAGAAATTGTCCACAAAACTTCCCTATTTTCTGCAAAAACTATCAATTTTTGCGTCATTGTCCAGTTGTTTTATCGCAATGTCTTTGCTTCCATGAGCAGAGTGAATAACTTTGAGAAGGCGTTATTTTCAAGTTGGGTGCCTCCATTAACCGTCATTGCGAAGGAGCGAAGCGACTGCGGCAATCCAGAAAATGGCAGAAACACAGGAGATATGGATTGCCGCGCTTCGCTCGCAATGACGAAGTGGAGGTTGATCGGGGTGTCCAGCTCAAATTTGTCCTAATATTCGGCGCGCTCAATCACCCCATCGGTTTTGGTTCCCACAGCTCAATCTTTCGCCCTTCGGGATCGATGATGTGCGCGAAGCGACCGTTGAATTCATCAAGGATCGGCGCAAGTGGCCTCACCCCGTGTTCGGCACAGCGCGCGACGATCCCGGCAAGGTCATCGACCATCAGATTAAACATGAACGCCGCATCGGACGGCGCGAAATAGTCAGTGTCGGCGGCAAATGCCGAAAACACAGTCGCCGCGCCGGGATGCGCGGCGGCGACATCTGGCGTAAACACCAGCCCGCCCCAATCCTCAAAGCTGAGGCCAAGCACGCGGCCATACCATTCGCGCATCGCGGCGGTATCAGCCGATTTGAAAAACAGGCCGCCAAGGCCAAGGACTTTGGGCATCGTCGCTCCTTTCAAACATCATCGGATGGATCAAGCCGCACCACCCACTGCGGATAGCCTTGCGCCGACATGACAATATCATGCGACGGCACCAGATCATCACCCGTCTCGATCCAGCCGCGCCCGTCACATTTGTCACAGCAATGCCGCTTTGAACGGTGGCTAGCGAGGTCAATCTCCCGGTTCCACTCGCCGTAACCCGCGCACAGCGGGCACAGCGCATCAAGATCGCCGTGCCGCGGCTTGAGCGAAATCCCGTCGAACGCGTGCGCGTCCTGCGGCCCCGAACACAGCACGATACGCGTTTCATGTGACACGGTGGTTTGGCCTTCTTTGCTCGCCTGGTGATTGGGCCGTGATAGGGTTCGGAGCGTCGCTTCGCAATGCGTGGGCGGCAGGACTGGATCATGGAATTCGGGTTTGGTGCACCGCCGCTCTCGTCTTTCCCCCCTTCGCGGGAATGACGGGTGGGGTGGGGTGGGGCGTAGCTTCACCCAGACCACATCCGCAAAAAAGGCCCCGGATCGCTCCGAGGCCTGTTTTGTAACCAGTGATTGCAGCAATTAGCGCTTTGAGAACTGGAAGCTCTTGCGGGCCTTGGCCTTGCCGTATTTCTTACGCTCAACCGTGCGGCTATCACGCGTGAGGAAACCGGCGGCCTTGACGACGGCGCGCAGTGCGGGCTCATATTTGGTGAGCGCCTGGCTGATGCCGTGCTTGACCGCACCCGCCTGCCCCGAAAGTCCGCCGCCCTTGACAGTGCAGATCACATCAAACTGGTCGGCGCGGTCGGTGACCGTGAATGGCTGGTTGATGACGAGGCGCAGCGTCGGGCGTGCAAAATAGCTGTTCTGATCGCGACCATTCACGATCACGCGGCCAGTGCCGGGCATGATCCAGACGCGCGCAACCGCATCCTTGCGGCGTCCGGTAGCGTAAGAACGGCCCTGCGCATCAACGATGCGTTCGCGCAGTGGCATTGGCGCAACAACCGGAGCGGCGGGTGCAACAGCGACTTCGGATACGGTCGCAGCCGGAGCGGCATCTGAAGGTTGTACAACAGGCGTCGAAGTGAGCGCTGCGAGGTCAGAAAGCGACTGACGGGAATCAGACATTATGCGCCCACCTTATTCTTGCGGTTCATCGCCGCGATATCGAGAGGTTCAGGATTTTGTGCGATGTGTGGATGCTCGGTGCCCGCAAATACGCGCAGGCTGCGCATCTGATCACGACCAAGCGGGCCGCGCGGAATCATCCGCTCAACCGCTTTTTCGATGATCCGTTCGGGGAAGCGACCCTCGAGAACCTTGCCAGC
>JAYVVW010000109.1:0-15652 GCA_043786595.1 Sphingomonadales bacterium
GCCTTGGCAAGGTCAGCCGCCTCAAGGACGGTCAGCTTCGAAAGTTCTGCAACGAGATTGGCGATATCGGCCATGGTATTTCACTCCTGGTGTGTCTGGACCCGGCCTGAAACCGGGAGATTTGGGATAAACTGTCTTTTACCTGTCGGTCGCGATTTCCGAGCCGCCGGTTGTGCCAACCGGCTCGAAATCGCTTCAGGCAGCTTCCTTGGTGGCATAGGCCCCAAAGACGCGGGCGAGCTTGGCGGCTGGTGCCGTGACAACCTGAGCGATTTTCGTCGCCGGTGCCTGGACGAGGCCGATAAGCTTGGCGCGCAGTTCGTCGAGCGACGGCATCGTGGCGAGTGCCTTGATCCCATCCGCGTTCAGAATCAGCGAACCCATCGCGCCGCCAAGAATTTCCAACTTGTCGTTGGTCTTGGCGAATTCGACGACCACCTTGGCGGCGGCCACCGGATCGACCGATGTGGCGAGGCCCGTTGGGCCGGTCAGCAGATTGCTGATCGACGCATAAGGCGTTCCCTGTGCTGCGATATTGGCAAGCTTGTTCTTTGCGACCCGGTAGCCGGCACCGGCTTCGCGCATCTTGTTTCGCAACACGGTCGACTGGGCGACAGTGAGGCCTAGGTTACGGGTGACAACCACCACGCCAACCTGGGTAAAGGTGCGGTTCAGTTCGGCGACCAGCTCGGATTTTTGAGCACGATCCATGCCATTCTCCACAGTTCATATGCCGGACCATCCGGCACATGGGTTAAAGTCCGTAGGGGATTGGACCGGCTGGGAGTTACCCGAACCAAAATCTGTTTCCCCGCCTCGGTTGGAAATTAAGAAGGGCAAAACCCCCTCTCCAACTGTCTCGGACGGTATTGCCCCCGCCCGGCAAAGGACGAGGGGAATTCAATATTATGCGCTGATTTCAGCGACATCAATCTTTACGCCGGGGCCCATGGTTGAGCTGATCGCGGCCTTGCGCAGATATTTGCCCTTGGCACCCGATGGCTTGGCGCGCACCACCGCATCAACCAGCGCGTCAAAATTGGCGCGCAGATCTTCTGCTGTAAAGCTTGCCTTACCGATGCCCGAATGGATAATCCCGGCCTTTTCAACGCGGTATTCAACCTGTCCGCCCTTGGCCGCTTTCACCGCTTCGGCGACATTTGGCGTTACCGTGCCAAGCTTGGGGTTTGGCATCAGGCCTTTGGGGCCGAGTACCTTACCAAGGCGGCCAACCAGCCCCATCATGTCGGGTGTCGCGATGCAGCGATCAAATTCGATCTTGCCGTTCTGGCAGATTTCGAGAAGATCTTCCGCACCGACAACGTCAGCACCAGCGGCCAGCGCCTCTTCAGCCTTTGCGCCGCGCGCGAACACGCCGACGCGAACATTTTTGCCAGTGCCCTTGGGCAGCGTGACAACACCGCGGACCATTTGATCGGCGTGACGCGGATCGACGCCGAGGTTGAGCGCAACTTCGATGCTTTCGTCAAACTTTGCATTGGCGTTCGCTTTGATCATTGCAATCGCTTCGTTGACGCCGTGAAGCTTTTCACGATCAACCATCGTTGCGAGTGCTTTTGCTTTCTTGCTGGTAAATGCCATGTGATCAGCCCTCCACAACTTCGAGGCCCATCGCGCGCGCGGAACCTTCAATGATACGCGTTGCCGCTTCGAGATCGTTTGCGTTGAGATCCTTCATCTTGATCTGTGCAATTTCAGCAAGCTGCGACGTTTTGATCGTGCCAGCCGATGCCTTGCCAGGTTCTTTCGACCCAGACTTGAGGTTCAAAGCCTTTTTGATCAAATAAGTTGCAGGCGGCGTTTTCGTTGCGAATGAAAAGCTTTTATCGGCATAGACGGTGATGACCGTTGGGATCGGTGTCGACTTTTCAAGCTCGCTTGTCGCGGCATTGAATGCCTTGCAGAATTCCATGATGTTGACGCCGCGCTGGCCCAATGCGGGGCCGATTGGCGGCGATGGGTTGGCGGCACCCGCAGGCACCTGGAGCTTGATAAAGCCCGTAATCTTTTTTGCCATTTCGTCTCACTCTTTCTCAAGTTTAGCGGTGTTGACGGGCACTTATGGCACCCTCCCGCAATCATCCGGCTCACACCGGAATTTCTAAAATAAGTTCATTACTTCGACAGTTCGACCTGTTCGAATTCAAGTTCGACCGGTGTCGCGCGGCCAAAGATCGAAACGCTGACCTTGACGCGGCCCTTGTCGAAATCAATTTCCTCAACGATGCCGTTAAAGCTGGCGAACGGCCCGTCGAGCACCTTCACCGAATCGCCGATTTCATACTCAACCGTGACGCGTGTCTTGGGCGCAGCGGCGGCGGCTTCCTTGGTGTTGAGGATGCGCGCGGCTTCGCTTTCTGAAATCGCTTGCGGCTTGCCCATCGAACCGAGGAAGCCCGTAACCTTGGGCTGGTTCTTCACAAGGTGATAAACATCATCGTTCATGTTGAGCTTGGCAAGGACATAGCCGGGGAAGAATTTCTTCTCTGACTGAACCTTCTTGCCGCGCCGCACTTCGGTCACGGTTTCGGTCGGCACTTCGACCGCGTCAACCAGCGCTTCGAGGCCAAGCCGCGTCGCGTCAGCCATGATCGCATCGCGAACCTTGTTCTCAAAGCCCGAATAGGCGTGAATGATGTACCAGCGTGACATGTGTTTGCGTGTGTTCCCGAAATCAGATCAGATTGAGCAATGAGCGGACGACCCAGCTAAAAAAGCTATCAAGCCCGAAGAAAAACAGCCCCAGCACGGTCGTCATGATAATCACCATGACGGTGGTTGTCATCGTTTCACGACCCGACGGCCACGCGACTCGCGCCCGTTCGGCTTCAACCTGCTTTAAGAATTTGCCTGGACTGATCCTGGCCAATGGCTGTTTCCTTGTTCAAAACCAATCAAAGCCAGTCAGACAGGTACGCCGCCCCGTGCCCTTTCGAGCCCGAAGCCGCAATCACCTGTCGTCACGGCAACGCGCCCTTAGCCCGCCACTTGGCCTTACGCAAGGCTTCTGGCCGATTTTACCATGGTATCACGTCCAATGGTTTGGGCATCGCGCCTGGCAGGAGTGGAGGGACTCGAACCCACGGCCCTCGGTTTTGGAGACCGATGCTCTACCAACTGAGCTACACTCCTAGGCGCGCGCTTCCTCTAGCCAGCAGACGCGCGCCGCGCAAGGGCGCTCGTCAAGTGGGCGTTGCCAGCACGTCACCTGCTCGCGTATCAGACGTCAGTGATGACTCCAGCGAATCCCGACAGCAGCAGCGAAAGTTTCGCTCAGCGACGCATGACGCAGGATCGGGAACGGCTGATCGAGTCGCTCCGCCGCACCGGCAACGGCGATCGCAGTGCGTTTGAAGATGTCTATCAGCGCACCGCTGCGAAGCTATTTGGTATCTGCCTGCGTATCTTCCCCGAACGTCACGACGCGGAGGAAGCGTTGCAAGAGGCCTATATCACGATCTGGAACAAGGCAGCGACCTTTGATCCTGCGCGCGCTAGCCCGATCACCTGGCTCGCCACGCTGACACGCAACCGCGCGATTGACCGGTTGCGCGCGATGCGAGGTCGCGGGCAGGTATCGCTTGACGCGGCAGGCGAGGTTGCAGACCCCGCGCCCGACGCACGCGCGCAGTTGCTTGCGGCCGAGGCTGATGGCGCGCTTGGCGCGTGTATCGAAACGCTTGATCGTAGCGACGCCGACTATATCCGCACGGCGTTTCTCAAAGGCGCAACTTACGCTGAACTCGCGGCGCGCGATTCGCTGCCGCTTGGCACGGTGAAAAGCCGCGTGCGCCGTGCGCTCCTCAAGCTGCGTCAGTGCTTGGCACAATGACCGGCACTCCGCTCAGCGATGAAGATATCATGCTTGCAGGTGAAGCGGTGCTTGGATTGCTCGATGCGCCAGCGATTGCAGCGGTCGCCGCGCGCATTGCAACCGACGCTGCGTTTGCTGCCGAAGTGAGTGGGTGGGAAGAACGGCTCGCCGTACTGCTCGCGGCCAGTGCTGAAATGCCGGACGAAACGCTGTGGTCACAACTCGCGGCGCGCTTGCGCCATGCAGCGAACGCGAATCGCTTGCAGTCTGGCACGGTGATGCTCCGCTGGTGGCAGGGCGGTGCCGCGCTTGCAACAGGCATTGCGGCGGTGCTTGCCGTGCTGCTGGTCAATCCACCCGCGCGACCGCCCGCTGTTACGCCACCGGCACTGGTCGCAACGCTGGTGCCTGCTGACGGCAGCCGCAGCGCGATGGCGATCGCTTACGATCCGCAGCGCAGCGAAATGCTTGTCACGCCAGTTGGCATGCCGGTGGGCGCGAAAGTGCCCGAACTGTGGGTGATCGACGGCGCAGGCAACGCGCAGTCGCTTGGTGTCATCGCAGCATCGGGCGTGTCGCGCGTGGCGGTGGCACCCGGGCTGCGCAGACAGATGACGGCTGGCGCGACGCTTGCGATCACGATGGAGCCTGCAGGCGGCGCACCCGACGGGAAAGCGACCGGCGCTGTTCTGGTCAGCGGAAAAATTGAATCTTTATAGTTAATTGATAGGGGTCTATGCATCTATAGCCCTCCTCCGACCGTATCTCGGAAGGCATCGTTAATAAGGGTGCTCTAAGATAAGGATGAATGCTGTGAAGACACTCAATTTCCGTACCGCACTTGCGGCTGTTGCTCTGGTTGGCCTTGCGGCTTCAGGCAGCGTGATCGCCAAGCCGATGAAGGCAATGAAGGATCACAACCCGATGGTTGGCGGCGCGCCAATGTTTGCGACCAAGAATATCGTTGAAAACGCAGTGAACTCAAAAGATCACACGACGCTGGTAGCGGCTGTCAAAGCCGCCGGCCTCGTCGATACGCTTATGTCGGCTGGCCCGTTCACAGTGTTTGCGCCGACCAATGCTGCCTTTGGCAAATTGCCCGCAGGCACGGTTGAAATGCTGGTGAAACCAGAAAACAAGGACACGCTGACGTCGATCCTGACCTATCATGTCGTGGCTGGCAAAATGACTTCGGCTGATATTGCCAAAGCGATCAAAGCAGGCGGTGGCAAGGCATCTCTGACAACCGTCAATGGCGGTTCGCTGACCGCAGCAATGGTTGGCAAAAAGCTTGTCCTGACGGATGCGAAAGGCGGAAAATCGACTGTGACGATTGCAAATGTAATGCAGTCAAATGGCGTGATCCACGTCGTTGATACGGTTGTCCTTCCGTAAACACTGAACGATAGAATTGCGGCGGGCGCTCGGCGCTCGCCGCAATTTCATGCCTTTTCAAGCGTGCATTGCAGCGGATGCTGGTTTTCGCGCGCAAAATCCATCACTTGATTGACTTTGGTTTCGGCGACTTCGTAGGAAAATACGCCGCAAATCCCGACGCCCTTTTGATGCACATGCAGCATCACCCGCGTGGCATCCTCCATACTCATCCTGAAAAACCGCTGAAGACATAGCACGACGAACTCCATCGGCGTATAATCATCGTTGAGCATCAGCACCTTGTAGGGCGTTGGCTTCTTGGTGCGCGTCCGCGTCCGTGTCGCAACGCCCGCGCCCGTTCCATCACTGTCATTTTTGCGATCAGCCATCATCGTTGGCGCGTTCGGTATCATTGCGGTTCCAGACATTGATAACGAATATGGCATGTCGGCGGTGAAGGGCAAGAGACCGGCATGAAAAAAGGCCGCGCCGGAGATTTCCGGCACGGCCTTTTGTCTTGCGCAAATACGAACAAATTATGCTGCGAGGCGCGTCTTGACCATATCAGCCGCAACCGAATAACGGTTTGAAATTGGCTGGAAGATTTCGCCGATCAGCTTGAGCGTGAATTCGCTCGACTTCGACATTTCAGCAACAGCCGATTCGAACTGGCTCTTGGCGAATTCGCCTTGAACCTTCAACAGCTCGGCTGGTGACTTTACGGCGGCGGCAGTCTTGACCATCGTGCTGGTGGCTTCGAAATTCTTGCGGCCATAATCAGCAGCATTTTGCGCTGCAGTCTGCATGCCCTTGACCGCGATTTTGCCCGATTCGACGACAGCTTCAAGGTTATCCTTGTTAAACGCGACGACGTTCTTGGACATTTCGGTGCCTTTTTCCATCGCGGTCTTGGCACGTGCTGTCACGTCATGAAGCATTGCGGTGGCTTTTTCGCCCGATTGTGCGGTGAAATTTTTTGCAGCGGCTTCAATTTTTGTAACGGTCTCATTCATGGTATTTCCTTTCGGTGAAACAGGGGTCACGGCGGGCTTCGCCTTGATCGTTTTTGTAGGGGTTGGCGCGGTTGCAGTCTTTGCAACCACTGGTGTAGGTGCGACGGCCTTGGGCGCTGCCACAGGCTTTACTGCGACTGGCTTTGCAATCGCGGGGGTTGCAGCCACCGCTGCTACGGCAGCCGGCTTTGCCAAGACGGTAGGTTTTGCCGCTTCGGTATTCTTGAACTTGTCAGCGGGGTTGCTAGCCATTTTTTTGCTCCGTCAATCTATGTTGCATTGCACAATATACGAGCCGATTCGAAATTTCAAGCTATTTTGTGCGGCGCAGCAATTTTATTGTTCGGGCGAGTGCTTGATGCGGTAAAGCGCGCTGAGATTGTACTCACCGCCCTGCCAGACTTTGTCAAAACCGGCGAAGTCAAACGGCGGATCTCCGGCGCGCGCGATCAGCCAGACGAAATCGAAACTGTCACGCGGCAGCCTCGCGATTGACGCGGGCAATGTCAGCAAGTCATCGCGTATGCAGCCTGCGGGCTTGATGAGCTGCGTCGGATCGCGATCAAATGGAAAGCCTGCGGTATAGCGAATCTGGATCAATTGCGCACCGGGCATGATGAATTGATCGTTGGTGAAGATGCTGCGCCGTGCCAGCGCAATTGACGGCAGATGTGTGCGCCGGTTGAGCGCCCATTCAGGATTGCAGCCACTGGTTATGAACGAGGCAACACGCGCGCCGCGCGGCATGTGATTGATCGCGGCGAATTCTGATTGTAGTCGCGCGTCATAACGACGGTAATAATCGGTTGTCGCGGCGGTTCTGACCAGAAAGAAGATCATGCCAGCCACCATGATCACCGCGCGCAATCGCGCATTGCCGGGCTGCTTGGTATCGACCGCGAGCAACGCCATCGCAAGCACGAACGGCGCGAGGCGCATATCGGCATAAGCAGAGCTCAGCAAAATCAGCGGCGTCAGGATATAGGCGGTAAGCAGCAGCAGCGCGGCAAGCCCGAGCGTTTTGTTGAACCGGATATTTGAAAGGATCGCGCTGGCGGCGACGATGAACAGCAATAGCATCACTGAAAAAACATCAAATGCTTTTGATTCCTGGCTCAGTGCCATCGTGAACCACTGCCGCTTGATATTCCATTGAAACCAGCCGCCGGTGCCGCCGCCTTCGCCCGTCGCGCCGCCGGTTAATGCTGCGACGACCATGATCACTGCGGGTATCGCGAGCGGAAGGCAGCCGATCACCGCGCCGCGCAGCGTTTCAAACCACGTCCGTCCACTTTCGCGTAGCCGTACCACCTCAGCGGCGAAAGCGAACAGGCCAAACGCGCCCCAGCCGCTGACATGTGTCACCCACAACATGACCGCGCCGGGCGCAAAGATGATGGCGCGGAGCCCAAGCCTCTGAAGTTTGGCGAGCCGGAGCCAGAGCCCAAATCCAGCGAAGGCAAATGCCATCGACAGGCAATAGTTGATGAACCCGAATTGGAACGGGAAGCCGTATGCGAGCGGCAACGCGAACAGCGCGGCAGCACCAATGCGCCCGTGCGCCTCACGCGAGACAAACATGAAGCTGGCGCTCGTCAACGCGATGATCGCGATTACGATGAGCTTCACTGCGGGTTCGATCCCCAATATCGGCCCAAAAACCTGCACCAGCAGATCAACGCCGAGATTGCCGATGAATGACCAGTGGAAACCGTAAAAGCGCTGGAGGTCGCCGTCTTGGGCGAGGTTAAGCTGGACGTGGTAGCGCCCGATATGGCCAAGGACATCGCTCAGTGGCGGTATCTGCGGGTAAAGCAGCGGGACGATGCTGATCGCGGCGCACAATATGATCAGCGCGAGGCTCACCCGGCGCGTATTCGACAATGTTCCCCTCAGCGTCATTTTGTCCTTCATAGATTGCCGCTGCGGGCTGGCAACTTGCATTTTCATTTGATACGCCGCGCACTGCGGCCAAAACGCGGCATTTCTTCATAGTGATGAAAGTTTTTCGCGTTAACCACATTTGCGGTTATGGGCGTCGGCAATGGATCGCATGGGAAGATGATGGAAATGGTTGGCGACACTCCGGTAAGCCCGGAAGCGCAAGAAGGCGCACTTCTCTCTCCCAAGCGGCATATTCCGATTCTGCTTTACGGTGTCTTGCTATTTTTTGCCGGGTTGTGCGTCTTTTTGTTGGGCGTTCTTCTCGGCATACCGCGTTATCTGTTTGCATCGCGCGCGCTTTACGAACTCCAGGAAGCGATGGTTTGGTACAGCGGCGTTCCGATCATGCTTGGCCTTGCGCTGATGATGGTCGATGTGCTGCTGTTTTTTGATAACAAGCGTTTTGGCACGCCGCTCCGCATGGGTGCGCTCTCCAATCGCGGCGTGACGGTGGCGTTGACCGCCTACAATGATGACGAAAGCATTGCCGATGCTGTCGCAGATTTTGCTGCACATCCCGACGTTCGTCGCGTGATTGTCGTCAGCAATAATAGCGTTGATCAGACGTTTGAACGGGCGCAGGCAGCTGGCGCCATCACGTTTAACGAACTTGCGCCGGGCTATGGTCGCTGCGTCTACCGCTGCCTGTCCGAAGCCGCCAAGTTCGACGACGTCGATTTTGTTGTGCTGTGTGAGGGAGACCGAACGTTCCGCGCGTTCGATATTGAAAAACTGCTCGCCTATGCGCCGCATGCCGACATTGTAAACGGTACGCGCACCAACGAATTGCTGCGCGAACATGCAACGCAGCTCAGCACTTTCATGTATTATGGCAATGTGTTCGTCGGCAAACTGCTCGAAGCCAAACATCTGGGCCGCAGCACGATGACCGACGTTGGAACAACGTATAAGCTGTGCCGCCGGACAACGCTTGATGCCTTGCTGCCGCTGGTCAATCCGGCGATCAACCTTGAATTTAACGCGCATCTGCTTGATGTCGCGCTTGAACACGGCACTGTGATTGTCGAATGTCCGATTACCTTCCATCCGCGTGTCGGCATTAGCAAGGGCGGCAACACCGATAACTGGCGGGGGATGACTGTGGGGTTCAAGATGATTGCAGGAATGACTTTTGGCTGGGCCAAACGCGCATGAGTTCGGCCTATCATGAGAGCCGCCTGACGCATGATCCCAAACGCGATAGGGTGTGGAAAGCGCTGTGGCACTATCATTTCCGCCACCACATAAGGCCCGAAGATTGCGTTCTTGATTTGGGATGCGGCTACGGCGAGTTCATCAATAATGTGACGGCGCGCCGCCGCATCGCGCTTGATATGTGGCCTGATTTCGGTCGCTATCTTGAAAGCTCGGTCGAACGCATGGTCGCGCCCGTTACCGATCTATCGTCGCTTGACGATGCCAGTATCGACTATGCGTTCGCCAGCAACCTGTTCGAACATATCACGCAGGAGGAATTGGCGGCGGTGCTTGCAGGCTTGCGGCAAAAATTGCGCAGCGGTGGGCAGGTGACGATGCTCCAGCCCAATTACCGCTACTGCGCGTCCGAATATTTCGACGATTATACCCATGTCTCGATCTGGTCGCACGTCAGCCTGGCTGATTTTCTGACGGCGAACGGTTATGAAGTGACTGCGGTGCATCCCAAATTCATGCCACTCACGGTCAAATCGCGTCTGCCCGTTTGGCCGCCACTGATCGGCATGTATCTCAAATCGCCAATCAAGCCGATGGGTAAGCAGATGTTGCTGAGCGCACGGCCCAAATGACGGCTGATCGGGGCGGGCGCTATTTTCTTGGGGCTTTGCTCGGCTTGCTCGGGCTGATTCTGCTTTATCAGTCGTACAATTTCCTTGCGGTGACGGTGCTGATCGCGCCGCTTTCGTTTGAGCTCGATTACGGCGAAGGTATCGTCTGGCAGCAGGCGATCCGTATCCTCGGGCGAGACGCTTACGGCCCGATTGACCAGTTCCCGGCGATCGTATTCCATTACCCGCCAGTCTATCATCTGACGACGCGCGCCGTTGCCGCAGTGTTCGGCTGCGATATGTTGCTCGCCGGGCGCGCCGTTTCGCGCGGTGCAACGCTGGCGATGATCATTTTTGCAGCGCTTGCAATCGCGCAGACGGCAACTTCGCGGTCTTGGCGGCATTTCGCGGTGGCGGGATTGGTAGGGCTGGTCCTTCCGACGATCTGGGCCATCGATTATTGGTCGCGGCTGATGCGCGTCGATATGCTCGCGATGGCGCTGTCGCTCGCGGGCCTTGCGTTCGGATTGATCGCCTATATGCGGCCGCGCTGGATATACGCTGCTGCTGGCTGTTTTGTTGCGGCGGTCTATACCAAACAGACATCGCTTCCTGCACCCGCGGCTTTATTCGCGGTGATGCTCTGGCTGCGCCCTCAAACCGCGTTCAAGGGCATTGCAACCTGCGTTTTGGCTGGCCTGATCATATTGGTTGCAGGGATATTGCTAACCGACGGCGGCTTTTTCCGGCACCTGTTCCTCTACAACGTGAACCGTGTTGACTGGTCACGCGTCAATTTGTCGATTGATCAGATTCGCAACGAAGGCCTTTTGGTTGGTGCAGCGCTTGCTGCGGCGATCTACCTGATCCGCGCAGTTGCGATCCAAATCAGCAAAGGCCGCATATCCGGCACCAATTTGCGATCGATACTCGCGGGAGATGCAACTGCGTCGGCACGCTTCACGCTCCTCGTCTATGCCGCCATCGGCGCGCTGACACCGGTAATGATGGTCAAGATCGGATCGAGCGTGAATTATCTGATCGAATTTTTCGTCACCTGCACATTGTTGATTGGTGCGGCGCTTGTCATCATCGTGCAGGATATTTTTGAGCGGCGTACGGAAACGCGCGATCAGCTCGGCCCCGTGTTCGGGGTCATACTCGCAGGCCTTCTGATCGTCCACGCGGGTCGTTATGAAACAAAATGGCCAACGCAACGCTTCATTGCCCAGCAGAGCAGCGCGCAGGAAGCGTTAATCGCGATCATGCGGCCCGCAACCAAGCCGATCATTGCCGATCCGATGGTTGCACTGCTGCGTAGCGGCAAGCCCGTTCTGTGGGAGTCAGCGATCTTTGCCGAGCTTGGCAGCATCGGAACCTGGGATCAGCGCCCATTCCTTGCAATGATCCGCAACCATGAATTTGCGATGTTCGTGACCGAGGGGTACGGTGGCGAGCGCTATCCGTCACCGCTCGCCGAAGCGATTGCCGCAGAATATCCGGTCACGCAGCCGATCGGCAAATGGGTCGTCCATTCGCCCCGTTAGTTTAACCCAAGCTCACGGTTCCCCAGTAGCCGTAACCTGAGCGCGTTGAGCTTGATAAATCCTGCCGCGTCGCGCTGATCATAAGCACCTGCATCGTCTTCAAATGTCACCATCCGTTCGGAATAGAGCGAGTTTGGCGATTTGCGACCGATCACGCTGACGCTGCCCTTGTAAAGTTTGAGCCGCACCGTGCCGCTGACATGTTTCTGACTATGATCAATCGCAGCCTGAAGCATTTCGCGTTCGGGGCTGAACCAGAAACCGTTATAGATGAGCTCGGCATATTTGGGCATCAGCTCATCCTTGAGATGCGCTGCGCCGCGATCGAGCGTGATCTGTTCAATCCCGCGGTGCGCAAGATGGAGGATCGTGCCGCCGGGCGTTTCATACATGCCGCGCGATTTCATCCCCACGAACCGGTTTTCAACAAGGTCTAACCGGCCAATGCCGTGAACCCGGCCATAGTCGTTGAGCGCGGTGAGCAGTGTCGCGGGCGACATGCCTTCACCGTTGATCGCAACCGCGTCGCCGCGTTCGAAATCAACGGTGATGATCTCAGGCGTGTTCGGCGCATCTTCGGGATTGTTGGTGCGCGAGTAAACATAATCGGGCACTTCTTCCCACGGATCCTCAAGCACTTTGCCCTCCGACGAAGTGTGGAGCAAATTCGCATCGGTTGAAAATGGCGATTCGCCGCGCTTGTCCTTGGGCACCATGATCTGATGCTTTTCGGCAAATTCGATCAGCGCAGTACGGCTGTTCAAATCCCATTCGCGCCACGGCGCGATAATCTTGATCCCGGGATTGAGCGCGGCATAACCGAGTTCAAAGCGTACCTGATCATTACCCTTGCCCGTCGCGCCGTGCGATACAGCATCGGCACCGACAAGCTTTGCGATCTCGATCTGGCGCTTGGCAATCAGGGGACGCGCGATCGACGTGCCGAGGAGATATAGTCCTTCATACAGCGCGTTGGCGCGCATCATCGGGAACACATAGTCGCGGGTAAATTCTTCGCGCACATCCTCAATGAAGATATGTTCTTCCTTGATGCCCGCAGCCCGCGCCTTCTGTCGCGCGGGTTCGATCTCTTCGCCCTGGCCTAGATCGGCGGTGAAGGTGACGACTTCGCAACCATAGGTCTGCTGGAGCCATTTGAGGATGACGCTGGTATCGAGACCACCCGAATAGGCGAGGACGACGCGGTTGATTTTATCGGTCATGTCGGTGTGTCCAAAGTTCAGATTAATCAGCAAATGGATCGCGGACGAGGATTGTGTCGTCGCGTTCGGGCGATGTTGAAATCAGCGCAACGGGGCACTCGATCAGTTCTTCGATCCGGCGGACATATTGGATCGCCTGTGCTGGCAAATCGTCCCAGCTCCGTGCGCCTGCTGTGGTTTCCTGCCAACCGTCCATTTCTTCATATATCGGCACAGCGCGCGCCTGATCGGCGGCATGTGGCGGCAGATAATCGAAATGCTTTTCGTCGATTTTATAGCCGGTACAGATTTTGAGCGTTTCAAATCCGTCGAGCACGTCAAGCTTGGTGAGCGCGACGCCAGTGATGCCGCTGACCGCGACTGATTGACGCACGAGCACCGCGTCAAACCAGCCACAGCGGCGTTTGCGCCCGGTTACGGTGCCAAATTCATGGCCGCGTTCGCCGAGCCGCTGGCCGGTTTCGTCTTCAAGCTCGGTGGGGAAGGGGCCTGCGCCAACGCGCGTTGTATAGGCTTTGACAATCCCGAGGACAAAGCCGACCGAAGACGGCCCTAGCCCCGAACCGCCCGAGGCGGTGCCGGCAATCGTGTTTGACGACGTCACGAACGGATAGGTGCCGTGATCAACGTCAAGCAGCATACCCTGTGCGCCTTCGAACAGGATGCGCTTGCCCTGCTTTTTGGCTTCGTTGAGCTCATGCCAGACGGGTTTTGCAAACGGCAGGATGAACGCCGCAATGTCCCACAGATCATCGATCAATCGCTTGCGATCAATGCCGCCAAGTCCGAACCCGGCGCGCAGCGCATCATGGTGCGCGCACAGTCGGTCGATTTGCGCATCAATATCGTCAAGGTGGGCAAGATCGCAAACGCGGATCGCGCGCCTGCCGACCTTATCTTCATAAGCCGGGCCGATACCGCGCCGGGTCGTGCCAATCTTGAATTCGCTTGCATCTTCGCGCAGACCGTCAAGATCACGGTGGAAGGGCAGGATGAGCGGGCAGGTTTCTGAGATATGCAAATTCTGCGGATTGATATCGACGCCCTGCGCAGTCAGCTTGGCGACCTCATCACGAAAGTGCCAGGGATCAAACACCACGCCGTTGCCAATGACCGACAATGTGCCGCGAACGATGCCCGATGGCAGGAGCGACAGCTTGTAGGTTTCATTGCCAACAACCAGCGTATGCCCTGCGTTATGCCCCCCTTGAAACCGGACAACTACATCCGCGCGGCTGGCGAGCAGATCGACGATCTTGCCTTTGCCTTCATCGCCCCACTGGGCACCAATCACAGTTACATTCGCCAACGTCTGTCTCATTTTTCCAATGGGAGAATGGATTCCTGCGCTTTCACGCCAGAGCAGGCAATCCCGAACTATTCAAACGAACAGCGCGATAGTCAAAAGGGGTGCGAAATGAAACATGTTTCGGGATTGGCGGCGGTTATAGTCTGACGACATCGCTGCCGTCGAGGACGTGCGTACAGCCAAGCGCTGCACCGTCGCAATTGAGGCTGAGCGCGGCAATCGTTGTCCAGCCCGTTTCGCGCAGTTTCACCGCAACGTTTGGATCAGAATTTTGCGGAATGAATACGCGTTTGCGATCCGATTGCATCAAACCGGCATCGACCAGCGGATCAAGGAAGAGCGAAAATCCGATTGCGGGTTCTTCGCGACCATCGGCGTGAAGTATCGTATAGGTGCCGCCGCGTCCTGCTTCGCCGAGTAGCCCGTCGCCGAACAGCGAAAATCCGATCCAGCTTTGATATTCAAAACCGTGCCGTTCGGTGGGGTCGAGCGTGATGCGCACATCGGGAAGCGCGGCTGCAATTGCGTCAATGGCTGCAAGGCGGCTTGCGATTACGTCGCCGAGGCCAAGTGCCTCCAATTGCGCGCGCGCACTCTCTAGCGGCCCGGCAAGCGCGACAAGCCCGAGATAGGGCGCATCCCCCGCAGCCGAAAGCGCGCCCGCATCTTTGGCATCAAGCGCTGCTTGAAGCGCCTCAACCCGCGCTGCCGCGATCGGCCAGACGCCAGTGGCCAATGTCGCGACGAGATCGGGCAAGGTCAGATCGAGCGTTATCCCGGTGACACCAGCCGCTCGAAGCGCCTCGACTGCAACCTGGATGACTTCGATGACTGCGGGAACCGAATCGCTGCCGATCAGTTCAGCGCCCGCCTGGATCAATTCACGCTCGGGCCGGAGTTGGGTGGCTTTGAGTTTGAGCACCGGCCCGCCGTAGCTCAGCCGCAGTGGCCGCGCAGCGCCTGCCATCCGCGTTGTCGCGATCCGACTGATCTGCGCCGTGATATCGGGCCGCAGCGCCAGCATTCGCTGTGACACGGGATCGACAAAACGCAGCAGGTCACGCGACTTGGCTGACTTCAAACGACCGACGAGTTCCTGTTCAAACTCGGCAAGCGGCGGCGACACGCGGTCATAGCCGTGCGCGCCAACGCTATCGAGAACCGCGCGGAGGATATTCGACGCGGCTTCGGCTTGCGGCGGCAGCCGATCACGCAGCCCTTCGGGGAGCAGGCCGTTCATCACACAGTCTCCTAAAACTTCAGCGCCTTGACCGTCTTGACGCCAGGCAATTTGCAAACCTGCCACAGCACGGGTTCGGGGATGGGCGAATCCATCGAAAGCAGCAGCACCGCTTCGCCGCCCGCATCGCGGCGACCAAGGTGGAATGTGCCGATGTTGAGCCCCGCCTCACCCAGCGTCGTACCTACACGCCCGATGAAACCGGGCGCGTCTTCGTTGACGATGTAGAGCATGTCGCCAGCCAGATCAGCTTCAACCTTGATCCCGAAAATCTCGACGAGACGCGGGCTGGCGTTGCCAAAGAGTGTCCCCGCAACCGATCGTTCGCCGCCTTCGGTTTGTACCGATACGCGGATCAGCGTCTGGTAATTGCCTTCACGGTCATGGCGTATTTCGCG
>JAYVVW010000110.1:0-14590 GCA_043786595.1 Sphingomonadales bacterium
TCGCCACCCGCTACGACAAGACTATCCTGTCATTCGAAAGCTTCCTCAACCTCGCCGCTGCAAGACTATGGTTGAAATCCTTTGTCAACACGGCCTAGCCTGTTCTTTGAGCGTGTCCCTGCTGCGTGCCAGACGATCTTTCAGTTCAGCTTTTTCAGTTCGGTACTGGTCGAATGCCGTCTGTTTTACCGGATTGAGTGGCCCTTTGCTTTTCATAGTGCCGCGACGGTCTGTGACTTCGTAAAGATACTCACGGCCTGCGATCTCTTTGATGCGCATGTTGTAGGGCATCGCATTGAGAGTGCGCAGTGCCTCGATCCAGACCTGATAGGCCTGCTCGAGATTGATAATCACTCGTCCCTGCTCATCAGAGAATGGTTGGAAATTCATACTTTACCCTGCAAATTGTGATTTGATTAAATAGCAGGGTAAATCATACCAATGCAACATTTACCCTGCAACGTCCCGGATCACGCAATTGCAGGGTAAAGTGGCTCCTTCGCGTTGGACGGAGTTAATGAACCGGGACGGCGGGAGCGGTGCGATTCAGGCTCAGTACGGGCGTACCGTTTTTGATACGCATTCCAGTCATGGTTGCGTTTGACCTTTTCGGCAATAGACTCCGTCCCTGCGGTGGCAGCTGCTTGGCCGTCCCGTCGACCAAGTTGTCGGATGCCGTGACGGCTCCCCTGCCCGCATCGTCGCGCCCGATCCCCGGTGGTTCGGCTTGCACAAGCTGTGGATGGCAGGACAGCCCAAGCGCAATCCGCTGAAGCGTCCCAAGGATCACAAACAGGGCGTCGCGCTCCTCAATGCTGTGGCGATCGCAATGCCGCATTATCCGCTGGACGCTCCGTTTGTGAGCGCGTTGCCCGATGCGCTCATCGCTTATTACGAACAGTGGGAAGCAACGCGGCCGCTTCCCCCAAATTCAAACTGGTAGTGTCGCTGTTTCAGACTCGGGTCAAAAAAATCATGAAGCGCGCGCCTCGTGAATCGGTTACGCCACCTTTGGTAGCGGTGTTCGGGCGCATCATGTGCGAGATGGCAGCGCTGACACAGTGCCGCCAAGTTGCGCGGGGCGATTGCCGTCGGATCATGATTGAGATGCGCGCAGGCCAAGACAACGCGGGTACGACGGAGTTGATCAAATGACGGGAAAGCGCGCTCGCTCCTGCCGAGGTGATCTCGCCAGCGTGCGCTTGGCTCATCCCACCACCGACCATCGCCCAAATGCCATATCTGGGCGAGATGGGGCCGGTGACAATGTTCACATTTCCCCTTGGCACGCCCAAAGCGAATCGACGCCGAACGCTGTGGCCAATCGATCGGACAACGCCAGCGGTGTTCGGCGCGAATAGGCATGATGCCAGCTAGCGCGACATCTCAATCGGCACCTCAACAATGAGTCGAAGCGAGTCAATTTTGAGTCGAGACGCTAAGGGCATCGGAGTTTTTGAATGCCAACGCTTGAATGGGACTTTCCCGCCCTTTCGTCAGTTCCGCTTTCGGCAGCTGGGCACCTCCAAAAACCCCTCGCATTTCAGCGTGTGATCTGATTCAACGGTTTCCATCGGGAGACGGTTATGAAGCAGTCAGGTTTGTTCGGCTTATCGGATCATTTGAAGCGTTTGTCGGCGAACGGCGATCCTCTTGAGGAACTGGGCCGGATTGTGGATTTTGAGGGGTTCCGTTTGATCCTCGAGAACGCGCTGGCCTACTCGGACGGGGTGAAGGGCGGACGCCCGCCCTATGACCCAGTGGCGATGTTTAAGGTGCTGATCCTAGCCGCTCAGAATAATGTCGCCGATGCCCGGATGGAGTATTTGATCCGCGACCGGCTCAGTTGGTTACGCTTTCTGGGATTTGATCTGGGTGCGCCTACGCCTGATGCCAACACGATCAGGCTATTCCGCGAGCGGCTAACTGAGGCGAAGGCGATGACGGTGTTGTTCGATGCCTTTGACAACCGTCTGCGCACCAACGGATACCTCGCGATGGGAGGGCAGATCGTCGACGCTACTCTTGTGGCAGCCCCCAAGCAGCGCAATACGCAAGAAGAGAAGGATGCGATCAAGGCGGGCAAGACGGCTGACGAGGTCTGGCCTGACAAGCCCGCCAAAGCGGCGCAAAAGGACGTGGATGCGCGCTGGACCATCAAGTTCAGCAAAGCCCGTCCCGCAGTCAACGGCAAGCCGCATATCGACATCGCCATCCCGAGCTTCGGCTACAAGAATCACATCGCTATCGATCAGCGCTTCGGGTTCATCCGCAAATCAGTGATTACCCACGGTGCCCGCCACGATGGATCACAACTGCGCGAAGTGGTGACGACAAACAACACCGCATCAGACGTCTGGGCCGATACGGCCTACCGGTCGAAGAGCAATGAAGCGTGGTTCAAATCCAAGAGCCGGGTCAGCCGCATCCACCGCAAGAAGCCCAAGCCTGTCCTGAGCGCCTGCAAGCCTGTCGAAGGGGGCAAGCCGAGGTCAGAGGCGCTGCGCGCTGCAAACAGGGTCAAATCCAGAATACGCGCGACGGTCGAGCATGTTTTCGCACAGCAGAAGTCACATATGGGGCTGTTCATCCGCACCATCGGTGTCAAGCGCGCCGAGGCCAAGATCATGCTCGTCAATCTCGCCTACAACATGAAGCGCCTGATCTTCCAAGAGCAAAGGGCTGCCACAGGATAGATGCGTCTGGAAAAGGAAATCGGGGACGAAAACAGCAAAAAATGGGCAATTATCAGACGTTCAGGCTTGTCCAGCGCCCCCCCGATCAGAAACAACTCAGATCATCCGGTTGATGGAGGTGCCCAGCTTGCCTTGCTCGGTGCGCACTTCGGCCATATCGATGTGAAAGTAGCCGATGGGGTAAGCTGCGAACTTCTTGCGCTCGGGTTTGTCCTCATCGATCACTGGTAACCGGCTGATGCCGTGGCGTTGCAGGCATCGGTGCAGGGATGAGCGCGTCAAGTTCGGGATCGACTCCTGTAAGGCATAGAGGCAGTCATCCAACGGGAGCAGTGTATGCTGCCGGAAGGTGACGATGATCGCTTCCTGCTCGACAGACAGCACCGTCGACTTGGCATCTTTTGGACCAGTTGGAATGTCATCCACTGACGACCGATGCTTCCATTTGATGACAGTTTTCTGGTTCACTCCGTAGCGCTTGGCGAGGCTTCTCAGGCTCTCTTGACTATCTTGTATTGCTCGACGGATTGCCGAAGTCGTCCTGGCGCTTCCGTGTAAAATCTGTCCCATTGTGCATCCTTCCATTGCTGGTCATATAATGCACCATCAAGAGCCGGGACTAAACACCTAGAGCAAGGTGCGTTGGTCGTAACTCGCGTGCTCCTGCGCAGGCAGGAGTCCAGACCCGAAACAAAGTGCAGCAAAGCTGCGCATATTTGTTTGGGCTAAACAGCTAGGCCCCTGCCTCCGCAGGTGCACATCGCGCTCTTCGCTAGTCGCGACTTAACGCGTGGAGGCATAGGTGTCGCTGATCCACTTCAAAATCGGGCGATACAAAGACATAGAGGGTGGGACGCGTCATGGGCTCACGCGCCGTGCATCAATCGGCCAGCGTTCATAGCTGCCGTCGGCGGCAACCGCGTAGAACGCATCGTAGAGGTTGATCGTCGGATCGACATGGCCGGGTTGCAGCCAGACCGTATCGCCTTCGCGCGGCGCATCGGCGGGCCAGCCAATCGCATCGTTAGCGTTGATCGCGTCGACATCAACCCCGGGCGCGGACGGGTGGATGATCGCGGCGTGTTCATCGCCAAGCGCACGCCACAGACTGCCGGGCGCGGCACCGTGAACAACCCGCGCGGTAACGTCGCTGCCCAGCGCTTTCAACCCGGCGTCGGCGGTGACATGCGTTTTGTGACGCGCCGATATGATCGTGGTCGCGACAAACAATGCGCGGCGAAATGGCCAATCGCCGTCGGGGCCGCCACTGTCTTCATATTCGACATCCATGACGGCGTACGAGCCACACTGCAATTCGGTAAAAACGCCGCCTGCAATGTCAAAGCTATAGGTGCCACTGCCGCCGCCTGTGATCGTTTCAGGCGACAATCCCGCAGCGTGCAACGCCTCGACAATTGTTTTCAGGATTTCGGTGCCGCGCGCGTTGGTCTCAGCGCGGTCATCGATAATATGCTGGATATGGCCGAAATAGGCCTGGACACCGCGATAGTGCAGCCCCTTGGTTGCCGCAATGCGCGCCGCAAGCGCGGGCACTTCATGCGGTGTGCAGCCGACGCGGTGTATCCCGATGTTAATGTCGACAAGCGCGCCGATGGTAACGCCCGCAACCGACGCGGCCGCCCCGAGCCGGTCAATCTGTGCTTCGCTATCGCAGGCGACGGCAATCGCGCAGCCCGTTCTGGCGACGAGTGATGCAATGCGCGCTGCGCCCCACGGCGCGATCGGTGCGCTCACCAGCAGATCGCCAACACCGCCGCGAACGAACGCTTCGGCTTCGCCAACGGTCTGGCAGCATAAGCCGATTGCGCCTGCTGCGCGTTGCAAATGGGCGATGGTGCTGCACTTGTGCATTTTTCCGTGCGGCCGCAGCGCAACGCCGCCCGCGTCACACAGCGATTGCAGACGGCGAATATTTTCGATCAGCGCGACTTGATCGATGATCAGAGCGGGGGTTTGCGGAGGCACGAAAGCGAAGTCCATTGCGCGATGCTAACAGCGCCGGTTCATTTTAACCAGCGCGTTCGCAATCAGCCATTTGCAACGCCGCGCGCCGTCGGACGTCAGCCGAATTTGCGCGCGATCCAGTCGTCCACGATACCAACGGCTTGGGGCAGCAGGTCCGCGCGTTCGATGTAGTAATGATCCGCGCCTGCGACATTGTGGAGCTCTTTGTCCACGTGTCCGACAGCATCATAGAGCCGCTGCGCATGGCTCGGCGTGCAGGCGAGATCGGCGCTATTGTTGATGATGAGCACCGGGCAGGTGACGCGCGCGGCATTGCCAATTCCAGTCGCGTTGGTGTCGTCATGGCTCCACTGGGAAAGCCAGCTGCGCAGTGTCGTAAAGCGCGCGAGGCCGACGGGGCCGTCGTTGGCGGTGCGCGGGTCGCCTAAGTAACATTCGTGCGGTCGCCGGTCAGACGCGTCTTGCGCGGGGTCGGTCCAGCGGACATCAGCCATCGTGCCGTGAACGCAAAACGCGCGCTCTTCATTGGGGCCAAGCGTGCTGAGCGTCTGCTTCGCCCAAGCCGTAATCCGGCGGTTGCGCGCCAATTGCGCCGCGCGAAATGCGGCGACGAATGCAGGGGTGTAGGGCGGCTGATCGGGGCAGGCAGGATCGTAGATGTTGAGTGCTGGATCACGGTCAAAAGGACGCGCTTCATCGGTGATCGACGGGTCGAGCCATTCGGTCAGTGTCACGGCGCGGCTGATGTGCGCGGCGAGCAGCATGATGCCGTTAACAGGCGGCAGCGCTAACGCGGTCAGGTCATATGCGTCGCCTGCTGGCGTGTGCGTGATCGTCGGATGTTCGGCCTGATCCTGATAGAAAAGTGACATCGACCCCCCGCCAGACCAACCGCCGAGGATGAAGCTCTCATAGCCAAACCGCGTTTGCGCGTCGTTGAGGCACGCACCGAGATCGGCGATACATTTCTCCATGATCAGCGCGCTGTCATTGCCCCGGTAACGCGGGTTGCAATAGATGACATGATGCCCGGCGTGCGCAAGTGCGGTGACGAGCGGTAAGAATGCGCCGCCGCCGATCGGGTGTGAAAAGACAATCGCGCGCTTTGATTGCGTGCCCGCCAGCATGATCCGCATATTTTCGGTGAAGACGATCCCGCCCGCACCTCCGTAAACATCCTTGAAGCCAGCAGCTTCCTTGTAAACGACGGCGTAAGGTTCGCGGATCAATAGGGTCATGGCTTTGACTTATGCACGCGGCTGGTTAGGTTGCAAGCGAGCGTTGCATACAGGCGGGAGCATCCGATGATCAAACCAAACGGCATCCATCATATCGCGGTCATGGCAGGTGATATCAAAAAGCACATCGCGTTTTTTTCCGATGTGCTCGGCTGTCGCCTTGTTGCGCTGTTTGATATGCACGGCGTGCCCGGCGGGTTGCACGCTTTCCTTCACCTCGATGATCATTGCAGTTTTTCGGTGGTGCAATTGCCCGGCACCGCTGCACTGCCGATCCAGATTGGCATCACTCACGCCGGAACAGGGGCAGGGGTATCTGCGCCGGGGACAATGCAGCATCTTGCGTTCCGCGTCGATAATCATGCCGATCTACTTGCGATGCGTGACCGCATTCGCACCAAAGGGGTCAACGTGATTGGCCCGCTCGATCACGGCATGTGCCAGTCAATCTATTTCGCTGGCCCCGATCAACTGACGCTTGAGGTCGCTTGTTCAGAGGTCGGTATTGATCCGGCGCGTTGGGTTGATCCTGCTGTCCTTGCCAAGGCGGGGATATCAGAAGAAGAGGTGGCACGCTTCACTCACCCTGATGAATATGCAGGGGCAGGCGGAAGCGTCAGCCAGCCACCCTATGACGCCGCGCAGCCGCACATGGCCTATCCCGAAGCCGCTTACCGCCAGATGATCGCAGCCCCCGATGCGACGATCACCGCGATGGGATCATATGCAGATCCGCCCGTCGCGGTGTAATTCTGCGTGAAAAGGCGATTCGACACGTTTCTATCCTTTCCCTGAGCCTGTCGAAGGGCTGCCCTTCGACAGGCTCAGGGAACGGGACATGGTTCGACTATAAGGCATTTACCTGGCAGAACCATGTGCCCACACCAGTGCGAGATAGGCCTCAAGCGCTGCGATATCGTCGGCAGTGGCTTCAAGCCCGAATTTGCCGCGCCGCCATAAAATATCGTCTGCGGTATGCGCCCATTCGCGCGAAACCAGCCAGTCGACTTCGCGCGCGCTCAGTCCTGCGCCGAAATCTTCGCCGAGGTCGCCCGCGGTTTTCGCGTCGCCAATGACGTCGACGATGCGCGTACCGTAAGCACCCACCATCCGCGTCGCGCGGCCTGCACCCAGCCACGGCCAGCGCGCGTTCACGCTGTTGATATAGGCGTCGAGCGTCATGTCGAGCGTCCCACCGGGAAGCGGGCGATTGCGCGTCTGCGGCGATACTGCTTTGCCAAGCGCCGCCGCGATTTTGCTTACGACGTCCTCGCCGAGATGCCGCGCCGTCGTGATCTTTCCGCCGAATACCGAAAGGATCGGTGCGCCGTCGCCACTATCAAGTTCAAGGACATAGTCGCGCGTTACCTCTTGCGCCGCGCTGGCCCCGTCATTGTAAAGCGGGCGGATGCCCGACCAAGTGTTGACGATGTCGCCAGCGCTGATCTGCGTTTTGAAATAGAGATTGGCGGCGCCGAGCAGATAGGCGATTTCTGCGTCGTCGATCTGGGCATCGTCAGGGCGCTCAACCGCGACATCGGTGGTTCCGATCAGCGTCGTACCATTGTGATAGGGCACGGCAAAGACGACGCGCCCATCGTCCTGCTGGAGAAGGTAGGCATGATCGCCCGCAAACAGGTGCGGCACGACGATATGGCTGCCCTTTATCAAGCGGATGCCATTTGCGCTGTTGATTCCGGTTTTGCCAATTGCTTCGCTGACCCATGGCCCGGCAGCATTGGCGATTGCGCGTGCCTGTATGTCCTGCCCGTCCGAAAGCGTGATGCTCCAGCCATCGCCACTGCGCCACGCCGATAGCATCGCGGTGTGCGTCAGGATCGTCGCGCCATGTTCGGCGGCGTCGACAGCGTTGAGGATCGTCAGCCGGGCATCGTCGACACGGCAATCCGAATAGACAAACCCACTGCCGGGTGCTTTGAGCGGCGATTGAAACGCAGCGTCGGTTGATTTGAGCCGCCGCGCCCAAGGCAGCGGGCTGACCCCGGCGAGCAGATCATAAAGCAGCAGCCCCGCACGCACCATGATCCACGGTCGTGAAGACTGCGTCTGGGGCAGCACGAACTGCATCGGCTGGATCAGGTGCGGCGCGGCTTTCATCAGCCGCGTGCGCTCAACCAAGGCCTCACGCACCAGCTTGAATTCATACTGTTCAAGATAGCGTAGCCCGCCATGGATCAATTTGCTCGATGCCGAAGATGTGTGCGCGGCCAGGTCATCGCGTTCGGCTAGCATCACCGACCAGCCATTGAGCGCTGCCTCGCGCGCAATTGCGGTGCCGTTAATCCCGCCGCCGATGATGAAGAGGTCGATTGTCATGCCCGCACCCGCTTTAACATTTGGCGAGAGCGCGCCAAGCCCCTATCGCAGGCCATGCCAAAACGAGATCATGCGGGAATGCCTTCCCGTGACGCCATTCTGAATTTCATCACGACATCGCCAACGGCTGCGGGCAAACGCGAGATTGCCAAGGCGTTTGGCCTCCACGGTGCGGATAAGATCGCGCTCAAGGCGCTGCTTAAAGACATGGCCGACGAAGGCCTGATCGATTCAGCGCCGGGCCGCGCGTTCCACAAAATGGGCGGATTGCCTAAGGTAACGGTGCTGCGGATCGTCGATGTCGAGGATGATCAGGTGATCGGCGTGCCTGAAATCTGGCACGGTGAGGGGATTGCAGTGCCGCGTCTCCGCGTGATCGAGCGCGGGCGGAAAAGTGCGCTCGGCGTCGGCGATCGCATCTTGGCGCGGACTGAAGAACGCGGCAATGGCCATATCGCGCTGCCGATGAAAAAACTTGAACGCAGCGAGGCGAGCATCCTTGGCATCATCGCCAAGGACGGTGACAACCATTTCCTGCGCCCGGTTGATAAACGCGAACGGCGTGACACGCTGATTTCGGATTTGGGCGGCGCAAAGGTTGGTGACCTTGTCCGCGCCGAAAAGGCAGGGCGACCGCCACGGATCACCGCGCGTGTGACCGAAATACTCGGCGATCCTTTTGCCCCGCGCGCGTTCAGCCTTGTGGCGATCCACAAGCTCGGCATTCCCGACGTATTTTCGAATGAGACGATTGACGAAGCTGAACAGGTGTCAAAGTTTGCGCTTGGGCCGCGTGAGGATTTGCGCCATTTGCCGATCATCGCGATCGACCCCGCCGATGCGCGCGATCACGATGATGCGGTGTGGGCACAGGCGAACGATGACGGCAGTTATGAGGCCATCGTCGCGATTGCCGATGTCTCATATTATGTGCGCCCCGGATCATCGCTTGACCGTGAAGCAAAGAAGCGCGGCAATAGCGTCTATTTTCCTGACCGTGTAGTACCGATGCTCCCCGAAACACTGTCGGCAGAGATGTGTTCGCTCAAACAGGGCGTCGACCGCGCCGCAATTGCCTGCCACCTGAGCATCAACAAGGCGGGCAAGGTAACCGCTTGGCGCTTCACACGCGCAGTGATCAGGGTTGCCGCCAACATGGCGTATGAAAATGCCCAGGCGGCGATTGATGGTGCGCGTGACGATGCGTTGCTTGAACCTGTCCTCAAGCCGCTATGGGCCTGTTGGGCGCTTCTCGCCAAAGCACGCGACGAGCGCGAACCACTTGATCTTGATTTGCCCGAACGCCGCGTCGTGCTTGACGCTGCGGGACGGATTACGAGTATCGCCGAACGTGAACGGCTCGATGCGCACCGCCTGATCGAAGATTTCATGATCGCGGCCAATGTTGCGGCGGCCAAAGCCCTGGAGGCCAAAAAGGCGCCGTGCATGTACCGCGTTCATGAGGCGCCGGCACGTGAAAAAATCGTCGCGCTCAAGGATTATCTCGCGACGTTTGAAGTCGCCTTTGCACTGGGGCAGGTGGTAACGCCCAAAATCTTCAATCATGTTCTCAAACGCATCGGCGATGCTGATTTTCGCCCGCAAGTGATGGAACAGATTTTGCGGACACAGACACAGGCCTATTACGCACCCGCCAATCAAGGCCATTTCGGGCTCTCGCTTGGCAGCTACGGCCACTTTACATCGCCGATCCGGCGCTATGCCGATCTCCTCGTCCACCGCGCGCTCGTTGGCGCTTACGGTCTTGGTGACGGCGCGCTTACCGAAACCGAAGCGACGCGGATGCCGCAGCTGGGCGAAGCAATTAGCCAAACCGAGCGCCGCGCGATGCTTGCCGAGCGTGAGACCGTTGACCGTTATGTTGCCGCCTTCCTGTCCGAACGTGTCGGCGACGTGCTTGATACGCGGATCACCGGGATCACCAAGTTCGGCTTCTTCGCAACGGTCGAAGGGATTGGGGGCGATGGGCTGGTGCCCATTTCAACGCTGGGTTCGGAATATTTTCGCCATGATGAGGCAAACCACAGGCTTGTCGGCGAACATAGCGGCGATCAATATGTGTTGGGGCAAAAGCTTCAACTGCGCTTGGCCGAATCGAATCCGGCGTCAGGGTCGCTGCGCTTTGAACTGGTTGACGGCGCAAGCTACACAATGCCCGATCGCAAACGGCGTCTTCCAGCAGGCGGTAAGCGCGGGCGACCGGGTAACATTCGTCATCAGGGGCGGCGCTAACCGGTCAGAATGAAACCCGCGCACCGATCCTGAAATCGCGGCCTGAAAGCGGCGCATAGTCTTTGAGGAAGCTGGCGTGGCGGCGCGCGTCGACGTCAAATATATTGTTGGCCGAGAGTGTGAGGCTGAGCGACGGATTTTGCGCGAATGGTTTCCAATTGAGCGATGAACTGACCAGCGTGTAACCGCGCGTCGGCGTTTCAAACGCGGCAATGCGCGCCTGTCGGTTGACCCATTCGACTTCGACGCGGCCCGTCAGCGCTTGCGATGACGCTTCGATCCCGCCGAGCAGGCGCAGTGCGGGGATGCGGGGCAGCGGCGCGCCATTTTTTATCGTGGCGCGCGTATAGTCTGCAACGCCGTCAAAATTGACTGTGTAACCTCCGATCTCGGCAAGCTTCACGGTCGCTTCAATTTCTGCGCCATAGTAGCGCGCGCTTGACTGCGTGAATTGAAATACGGGCAGATCGTCGCGGATTTCACCCGTCGGATTTTCGATGATGAAGCCCTTGAAGTCGGTGGCATAGGCTGACGCGTTGACCGAATAGCCTTTGCCTTTGCCGTGAAGCGTCAGTTCCAATCCCTTGCTGCGCTCCTTGGCGAAACCGGGATTGCCGACTTCGAATGCCTGTGTTCCGGCGTGCGGGCCATTGGCGAATAATTCTTCGGGCGACGGTGCGCGCTCGGTGTACGACGCGTTCAGCCCGAAGCGCCATCCTGTCACGATTTCGTAGCTTGTGCCAAGCGATCCGGAGACTGCGGTAAAGCTGCGGCGAATTTCAGCGTTGCCAAGGATCGCATCCTCGCGCGCGCTGACAAGTGACCGTTCGACACGCGCACCAGCCTCGGCACGAACCCGGCCGAGATCAAACGACTGAAGCGTGAAGAGCCCGTATTGTTGCGCTTCGCTTTGCGGCAGGAATTTTTCGGCACCGACGATATTGAGGTCACGCACGACAAACTGTCCGCCGGTGGCACCCTGCCAGCCACCGCGTTTGCGCTGAACAAGCTCAAGCCGTCCTTCAAAACCCTGATTGAAAAAGCTGGTGTTGATCGCGCCATCGACTGCGATTTCATTATGCTTATAATCTGCAAACCCACCGCGAAAGCGGATTGCGTCAAGAAAGCCGCTGGCCGGATTCACTTCGCCGCGAATATCGAGGCGCGTTTGCTTGGCATCAATCCGCACCATTTCGGCCTCGACCGCAGGATCGACCGAGAAGCGAACGGGAAGGCCAATCAGACTGTCATAGTGACTGAGTGAAAAGCCGAGATTGCCGTTGCTCGTTATCACGGCAGCACCGCCCGCGATCTCATATGTCCGCCCTGCGCTATTGGGCAGCGTGTCGCGCAACTGTGCAAGCGCCGCCGTCGCCGGATCACCGCTGGCAACCGCAGCCGCGCGCAGTGCAGGCGTGAGAACAAAGCCGCCGATATCAAGGTCGCCGGTCTTGGAATAACTGCCATCAAAATGGACGACAAACTTATCTGACAGCGGAACGTCGACACGCGCGCCGGTTGATCGTTCGTTCGAGGCACTGCCGTAAGTGGCGCTTGCATCGATATGCGCAAATTCGTCGGGCACTTTGCGCGGGATACGGCTGTCGATCACGTTGACGACGCCGCCAATCGCTGACGAACCGTAGAGCAGCGCGGCGGGGCCACGCAGCACCTCGATACGGTCGGCGGTCAGTGGATTGATCGCGACGGGGTGATCGACGCTTGTGTTTGATACGTCGAAACTGCCGATGCCATCGGCGAGGACGCGGACGCGCTCGCCCTGAAATCCGCGCAACACGGGGCGCGAGGCGTTAGGGCCAAACGATGTTGCCGATACGCCCGCCTGCCGCGTCAATGTTTCACCAATTGTTGGCTTCAAATCACGCGCGAGCTCATCGCCGGTGACGACTGACGTTCCCGACAGCAAATCAGACTGGGCACGCGCGAGTATGCCGGTGACAACGATTTCGCGCGCCTCGCCATCATGATCGCCGTGGTTTTGGTCGGCTGGCGCCGTTTGTGCCAAAGTGGGGGCGGCCACCGCGCACAGCGCGACGGACGCGAACGAGCCTGTCAATTTCATGTCAAATCCGGTCAAAAAACGTTGACCAGGCGGTTAGCAGAGATGTTACGTTATAACAATATCGTTTTGATCGCATGTCGGTCGTTTGGTCGCCACTTCACAACGGTTGGACGAGCGACTTGAGCGCGACATCGGTATCAGCAAGGATTGCGGGGTCGGCTCTCGTCCCTTGGACAACAAGCATTTTGCCCTGGACAAAGTCACGCACTGCATTGACACAATCGAGCGCGATGACGCGTCCGGCTTTGAGATAAATAACCGAAAAACTGCGCGTCGCTGGATCGCCACGTGTAACCGTTGCATCAAATCCTGTCGAAAGGCCGACGGTCTGGAGCTTGAGATCATATTGGTTTGACCAGAACCACGGCACGGCATGATAGGGCCGCGCATCACCCATGATGGCCCTTGCCACGGTGTTCGCCTGATCGTTGGCGTTTTGCACCGATTCGAGCCGCATTGTGGCACCTTCGGCAAAGGCATTGGCGTGCGCGGCACAATCACCGATGGCATAAACATCGGCCAAGCTCGTCTGGCAGTGCTGGTCAACCAATACGCCGTTGCTGCACTCCGCACCTGCCTCAATCAACGGGCCGACCGCAGGAATGATGCCGATGCCGACAATTACAAGATCGGCTGGAATGACGTCGCCGCTTGCGAGCCTGACGCCCGTGACGTGCGTTTCGCCTTCGAGCCCAACGACCGACACATTCGTCCGCAGATCAACGCCGTGCGCGCGGTGTTCGGCTTCATAAAAGGTCGACAAAGCTTCACCGGCAACGCGCGCCAGCACACGCGGCAACGCCTCAAGCAGCACGACCGGCTTGTCAAATTTGCGCAGAACAGCGGCGGCTTCAAGGCCGATGTAGCCACCGCCGATCACCACGACATGCTCTGCGGTCTTCGCTGCAAGTTTCATCGCGTCGGCGTCAGCGCGGGTCCGCACACCCTGCACGCCGCGCAGTGCGCCGCCCGGAATGGGGAGCATACGCGGCGCACCGCCCGTCGCCCAGATCAGGCTACCATAGTGGAATGTCGCGCCTTGCGCAGTCGTCACCGCCTTGGCGACCGGATCGACCGACACGACGCACTGGTTGAGGTTCATGTCGACTTTGCGGTCGTCCCAAAATGCCGCGGGCCTGATAAGTATGCGTTCAAACTCTTTCTGACCCGCGAAATATTCCTTTGACAGCGGCGGGCGTTCATAAGGAATTTCAGGCTCCTCACCGACGATGCCGATCGTACCTTCGAATTTGAGTTGACGCAGCATCAGCGCCGCCTGCGCGCCACCGTGACCGGCCCCGACAATCAAGACATCATGTTTCATGACTGTTCGCTTAAATCGGGCGCGGTAGAATCGCAATGCTGTCGCCGTGCGGCAACAGGTCAAATTCCATGTCAAACGCGGCTGATAATGTCGATTGATCAATGCGATTGGCGATAATTGCGCCCGATCGCATGACATAGATGTCATCGGCAATCGCGGCGGCGGCGTTGAGTTCGTGCATTACACTTATCACACCTTTGCCCTGTTGATGCGCGGCGCGGCGCATCAAGCCGAGCAGATCGCGCTGGTGCGGCATGTCAAGATTGGCAAGCGGCTCGTCAGCTATGATCCAGTTGCTTTGGCCGGCCAGCACCCTGGCAAACATCGCGCGTGCGCATTCACCGCCGGAAAGTGTGTCGACCGACCGGTTAGCCAGATGCAGCGTGTCGGTCGCGATAAGCGCTTGAGAAACGGCGTTGTCATCAGCATCGCCGCGCCACGCAATCCGGCCCAGCGCGACGAGTTCGCGCACCGTGACATTCCATGCTGGCACCTCACTTTGCGCAAGATAGGCGATTTGACGCGCACGCTGTAACGGGGACAATGTGGAGAGCCGCGCGCCATCGATGCTGACATGACCGTTTGCGGGTGCAACAAGACCAAGGACCGTCTTGAGCAAAGTCGTTTTCCCAGCGCCGTTGGGGCCGATCACAACCGACACACGACCGCGCGC
>JAYVVW010000111.1:0-1878 GCA_043786595.1 Sphingomonadales bacterium
ATGGTGCCTATGACGATAATGGACGTTATGTGCCCGCGTCGTCAGAAGGCTATTATGATCAGAATGATCGCTGGCTGACCAACGCGCGCTATTCGACAAACGGATCGTCGAATGCGCGCCGCGACGATGCGTATGGCTATTACGATAGCAAGGGCATGTGGCACGCGACATCGGTCAACCGCGCCCGCGCATCGGGATATTATGACCGTAATAACAATTGGGTCGCAGGCCAGCCAAACGGTTATTATGACCGTGACGGTCGCTGGGTTCAGTCATCGTCGTCAAGCGGATCGACGAACGGATATTATGACGGTCGTGGACGCTGGATTCCGGTCGCATCGCGTGGCTATTACGACAATGATGGCAACTGGATCGCAGGCGCTGCGCCGGGATATTACAACAGTCGTGGTCGCTGGGTTGCGGGTTCAACCGTCGGCTATTATGACCGTAATGGCCGCTGGACACGCGGCGTAAACCGCAATGATGATGGCTCGGGACGCTATATGCAGCCTGGCTATTACGATCGTAACGGTCGGTGGGTGCGCGGTGACATATCGGGTTATTACGACGGACGCGGCACGTGGGTTTCGACCGGTGGCGGCGTTAATTCGGGCGGCTATGGTTCGGCTCCGCGTGAATTTGGCGCGCGCACGCAGTGGCTCGAAGACTATATCCGCGGCGAAACATCGCGCGGATCGCTTGGGCGCAATGCAAGCGACCGTGCGATGCGTGATCTCGAAAATATCCGCCGCACCGAACGATCGCTGGGCCGCAACCGCAACGGCAATTTGTCGGTGCGCGATGAGGCCGCGCTTAACATCCGGCTCGACCGTTTGAGTGACCGTATCGGCGTGCCGAACTGACGCTTGAAAGTTTCCCCGGCGCGGCTTGAGGCAACTCACCGCGCCGGGATTTCATTACAGCGCAGCGCGCGGAACGCGCAAACGGCTAAATTGTTTAGGTTTTGAAATTCAAGCATAGGAGCTTTCAAATGAAATTTGGTAAAATCATCACCGCAGCGATGCTGGGTGCTTCGTGTATCGCGCTCACCCCGCTGATGGCACAGACGACGACACCACCGGGTGACGACATGGCACCGGGCGCAACAACGACCGATCCGATGCCAGACAAACCGATGGCAACCGAACCGATGGCAGACAAACCGATGGCTGACAAACCGATGCCAGCCGGATCAATGCCAGCGGCGCCAATGGGCCCGATGACTGTAGCACCCGCACCGCAGGCACAGCGCGTCTATCCGCCCTGTTCGGCAACGTTGCAGGATCAGTGTATGAGCCGTGGCCAGGGCGTCGATCAGAAAATGGCACGCAAGCCCATGCGCAAGCGCACCCCGCGTCGTTAGATGCGGGACATGCAGCTTTCCCCGCGCCCGTCATAGCGGGAAAGCTCATGGCAAATTTCCGTTTCCTGAGCTCGTCGAAGGATTGTCCTTTCTTCTCAGAACGGCAAGTAAGAAGTGTAGCCCTTCGACAGGCTCAGGGTAAGCGGAATTTTAAAGCGTAAAATTTCCCACACGGTGAAATCTGCTTGACAGCGTCACGCTGTTTTGGCACATATCGAAACAGTCGAGAGCTGCGCCCGATTCGCGGGGCACCGCGAGACAATTGCTCAAACGCCGTCTTAGAGTGTGAAGACATTGGGCTTAACCACGTTCGTCTCCCCGTGCTTGACACGGGGTTAGGCTTTCTAACGCCTCCAACGAGGAAAAGAAGCCAAGCCCCGTGTCTAGGCCGTGTTGACAAAGGATTTCAACCATAGTCTTGCAGCGGCGAGGTTGAGGAAGCTTTCGAATGACAGGATAGTCTTGTCGTAGCGGGTGGCGATGCGGCGTTGCTGTTTGAGTTTTGCGAACATGCG
>JAYVVW010000112.1:0-2630 GCA_043786595.1 Sphingomonadales bacterium
TGCCAGTGTTGCTGTTGAAGCCGATATTGCCAAAGCCAAAACCGAAATTGAAGCTTGTCGCGCTATAGGTTTCGAAATTGTTGATCGCGCTCGCGCGGAATGTGCCCGTGGTCAGCCGGTTGAGATCAGCCGTCGCGGTTGATCCGATGATCCCGCCCTTAAGCTCGGTCAACCCGCCAACGCGAATATCAAACCCGCCAATCCCGCTGCGGATGCGAAGTCGATATTACGGATTTTCTGCCAGTCTGCATTCAATCGGGCAGCGGTTCCTCGAAGGTCAGATCAGCGCGACCAGCGCCTTCACAGCGCATGAATGCTTCACGCAACGCCGCGCCGATTACCGCATCATCACTGTCGTAGCGAATTTTGATATCCTTGACGTCTCGATCAGATAGAAACAACCATTCTCGTCCACTTGCGTTGTATGTGGGCTGCAGGTGGAGATCGCCATCTGCTGTATAAACACCAATCCATGCCATTTTTTTACTAAGGGCTGCAATTGGCTTTGTGCCCATATTTGCAGACATTGCACTTGACCAAGAATGCTTGTTGCGCTTTTTCTCCTCCTTTGCAAAGAAGGCGTTGTACTCATGCTGGTCTAATAATCGGCTGTTTTCAAGGCAATCGCGGAGTCCAAACCCAAGCGCGCGGTTTGAAATTTGTGATGGTAAAAAATGAGTTGCCCCCGAGTCGTCCACACCACTCACGCCGCAGCCAGACATGGTGCGCATCCCAAACATCTGACCGTTGTAAACCGCTGCCGCATGCCTCAACCCGCGAACGTTTTTCACCGCCATTTTCATCTTCCTGTAATCACGATTTTAACGACTATCTTGTTGAGCCTTCCGTAGTCAACGGCGCGGGAAAGTGCGGTTAGTTGTGCCGGAGTTGTACCTATTGGTACCGCAATAACGACCTGTTTCGAGATGATCTGCCCGTTAGGAATGTCGTTAACAAATCCTGCACCTCTGGCAGAGTAGTTAAGCGCTGCATTGATTGCCTTTTTCGCCGCATCCTCCACTTGACGAGCCGTTGCTAATTTCACATCAGTCAACGTATTGATCGTCTTTGTACTGGTTGCCAAGCCATTGTTTGAAACAAAAAAGTCAAATGTCTTTGCGCTGTTACCCAAAAATGCTCCATATACTCCCGTTTGCGCTACTGCGGCTTCAAGCGCTGCCCCTTGGGCTGAAATCGGAAAGCCATAGGGAATGCTAATTTCTGGCGCGCGGATATAGTTTCCGGCGCTTTGAAGGCCTTCGCTAAAGGTCGCAAGCGGCCTGAAATTACTGGCCGCCTTCGCAGCGTTCGCAGCCGCACGTGCTGCCAGTGTTGCGTCGACAGTGTCCACCGCAGCGCGCGTCAATTTGACACCGATTGAGAGTAGCTTGCCAGTCGCGCCGACCGCGCCGTAGGCCCCGGTGACAGCGCCAGCGACTGTGATCGCAACCGAGCCAAAAACTTTCCCAGCCGCTATCGAATTTGCAGGCCCGCCAACTTCAAGTGCACGGTTAAGGACAGCGAGCTTGAGATCGATATCGGCGAGCACGCTTGCGCCTAACTGGGCGCGGACAAGCGGGTCGGTGGCGAGCGCTCTGATAGCTTGGTATGTTTCAACAGGATGTCTGACCGCTTCGTACAGCCCGCTGAGGTCTGCGAAAATCTGCTCGCCCGCGCCAAAGGGTATCGCACCGATTACCAGCGCATCTTGCCCAACACTGATTCCGGTATATCTGGCGAACACCTCCAACTGGCACGCGGTGCTATTGTTGCAGTTCGCATATTCACGGTCGCGCGCTGCCAGTTGCTGACGCGCAAGATAGTTATTCTCCGTCTCGATCTGCGCCGCCGTACTTGCCGCACCTGCATTTAGGTCAAGTGCCGCTGCAATCGCGCCGGTGAGGGTGGCGATGAGGGCGGTTCGGGCTTGTTGATCGGCGAGGCTGCGCGGGATGATGTTGCCGCTTGCATCGCGCGGTTCGGGCGTTGAGAGCGCGGTGACGAGGTTGTTGAGGATGACGCTTGACGCGGCACCCAGCGCCCCGCTGGCACAATTGCCCGTGGGGGCAGCGCCTGCACAGCCAACGATAGACTGAAGCGCAGTGCGCACCGCCTCACTTTCAACAGTTGGGCTACCGCTTGGCGTGAAGAAGCTGTCAGCGATCGATTTGACGCGGGTTGTGGCGAAGCTTTGCAGCACGTTGACCGCCGCTGCCTGCGCAAAGCTTGCGAGCGATCCGGTGACATTGGCGCCTGCCGCGCCGGTCAGTGCGGTCGCGAGGATGCGCGCGGTTGATTTTGCGCCATAATCACGTTGCACCTGATCGGCGTCTTTGGTCAGCGTGGCCTCGTCGCTGAGAAGCAAGCTGACCGCTGCGGTCGCCGTATAACCCGGCCTCAGCAGGATTTGGCCTGTCTCAGAATTGCGGATCGGCTTGCCATCGCTGCCAACCAATATGCCACCACCCGTTTGAGTATTGATGTCATCTGCCTTGATTTTTGCCGAATCACGTTTGATCTTCTCCTCTTTCGCGCGGTTGGCGAAGAAGACGGTGACTTCGCTGACAAGCTGGCGCGCCGCGTCAAAGCCTTGCGCGATTTCGGCGCGTCGGGCTTCGGTAAACTGCCGC
>JAYVVW010000113.1:0-3025 GCA_043786595.1 Sphingomonadales bacterium
TACTCAACGAAGTCGATGATGTGTTCAACGCCGATCTGATCAACACTAACAAGCATGACGGCGCGAAACGTGAGCCCGTCGAAGGCGCATCGCACGACATTGGCGACGGCGACGTGGTGATCGCCGCGATCACAAGCTGCACCAACACGTCGAACCCGTCGGTGCTCGTCGCTGCGGGGCTCGTTGCACGCAAGGCGCGGGCGTTTGGCCTCACGCCAAAGCCGTGGGTCAAGACGAGCCTTGCGCCGGGATCGCAGGTTGTCACCGATTATCTCGACCGCGCCGGGCTGACCGAAGATTTGAACGCGGTGGGCTTCAATCTGGTCGGATATGGTTGCACGACCTGCATCGGCAATTCAGGGCCGCTCGCCGAACCGATCAGCAAGGCGATCAACGGCAATGATATTGTCGCGGCATCGGTGATTTCGGGCAACCGCAATTTTGAAGGCCGCGTCTCGCCCGATGTCCGCGCAAACTTCCTCGCGTCGCCGCCGCTGGTCGTCGCTTATGCACTCAAGGGTTCGGTAACGACCGATTTCACGCTCACGCCGATTGGTCAGGCGATTGATGGCAGCGACGTCTATCTCCGCGATATCTGGCCGACCAACCAGGAAGTGGCTAGCGTGATGGCCGCGAACATCGACCGTGAGATGTTTCAGTCGCGCTATGCCAATGTCTTCACCGGCGATGCGCGCTGGCAGGCGATCGAGGTTGAAGGCTCGGCGACGTATCAGTGGCGCGCGGGCAGCACTTATGTCGCCAATCCGCCCTATTTTGATGGGATGAGCATGACGCCCGCACCCGTCACCGACATCATTGCGGCAAAGCCGCTCGCGGTGCTCGGCGATTCGATCACGACCGATCATATTTCGCCCGCCGGCAGCATCAAGGCCGACAGTCCGGCGGGAAAATTCCTTATGGAACATCAGGTTAGCAAGGCTGATTTCAACAGCTACGGCGCGCGCCGCGGCCATCACGAAGTCATGATGCGCGGCACCTTTGCCAACATCCGGATCAAGAATGAAATGGTTCCCGGCATCGAAGGCGGCATGAGCCGCTACAACGGCGAAACGATGGCAATCTACGACGCCGCGATGCGCCACAAGGCAAACGGCACGCCGCTTATCGTCATCGCAGGCAAGGAATATGGCACCGGATCATCACGCGACTGGGCGGCAAAAGGCACCAACTTGCTCGGCGTCCGCGCGGTCATCGTCGAAAGCTTCGAACGCATCCACCGCAGCAACCTCGTCGGCATGGGCGTGCTTCCGCTCCAGTTCAAAGACGGCGACACGCGGCTCACACTCGGCCTGACCGGCGACGACAGCTTCACGATCACCGGTGTCGCAGAATTGAAACCGCGTCAGGACGTCACAGTCCATGTCACGCGGGGCGACGGCAGCCAATTCACATTCGAAACACTCTGCCGGATCGATACCGCAAACGAGGTCGAATATTTCATGAACGGCGGGATCTTGCACTATGTGCTGAGGAAGCTGGCGGCGTAGGGGGATATGAAAATGGCAAATTACTGAAAATACTTCACCAAGTCGACAATCTCGACAGCAAGGAGACAATCCTCGCATATTTTGAAGCCGTGTTCGAAGGCGGCAATTCCGAACTGATCGCTGCCGCACTCAACGACGTCGCGCGCGCAAAAGGAATCACCAACGACCCCGCGCTCACGTCTGATTCCGATATCGTCGGCGTTATCCACACGCTCAAGGCGTTCGGCCTTAAACGACGGCCAAGGCGGCCTGAGAGGAGAGGGCTGACATGTCTAATTAGGATTGTGCCCCCGGAATTTCTGTCTCCCCAGAATTTCAGCCCAAACCCATCATTTACGATGTATCATGATATGGTGTTGATTGCTCGGGTTGATCCGTGCGCGCCAAACGGGCAGGGAGTTGCCATGCCAACAGAATCTTTCGCAGAAGCCAAACGTAAATTCGATGCAGCCCATTCGGGCAAAGAAACCGCCCAATGCATCGTGCCGGTAAACGGAAAGACCCGTGCCGATATTTCAATCCGCGACAGCAAGGGCGAACCGAGCGAGGAATATTACAAATGGCAGTTCATCAATGGGTTGATCAATTCCGGCCTTTACGCCCATGATTTTATCGGCGTCGAGGTTCAGTTTCCAAAGGGAAATTCGGCCCCCTTGCGTCTAGATGCCGCTATCTTCGATAATGCCGATTGGATCGATCACTACAACGCATATTGGCGCGACAGGAAGGTTGCCGATCTCGAATGGCTAAACGACCACCTACTTGCGGTCGTCGAATTCAAGAAGAATGATAAGAACGTCGAGAAGGTCTTCACCTCGCAGGTCAAGCCCGCCATGCGCGAGCGCGAACCTGCAAACGCCTACGTGCTAGGCGTCTATTATGGTGCGGACCGCCTCTACCTTTTTCAACGCCGCGAAGGCAAATACCTTCGCTACGACGAAGGCAAGAACGCAAAGGGTGATGATAGCAGGGTTGGCGACTTGCAGCTTCATTTGCCTGATGCCTATGCGTTCATCCCGTCGTTCGAAGACCTCAAGAAACGGGTCAATCGAACATCGTCGTTAGACCGTTCCGATAGGGCAATTTCCGACCTCGACATTGTGACGACAATCGCATCTGTCCAGATTCAATCAGCCCTGTCCGATGTCCTCCGTTCGCTCGACAAAGCCAATCTGGTTGATCAGCGCGGCTACGGTATTTTTCTTCAAACCTTTGCGCTCAAAGTTTTCGACGAGAAGCGCAACGAGCGCCACTCGCACCGTAAACTTGATTTCTATGTTACACCGGAAGAAGCTGGCTTTGGATCACTCACAGAGGGACCTATACAGGGGTTTGTAACCCGGATGATCGCGCTTCGTGATGAAGCTGCTGGTGAATATCAAAAGATATTGGCCGGGCACATGATCGACTGGCAAGACCCTAGGCCGTGTTGACAAAAGGGATTCCCAAACGGCGTGTTTTATGATTCAAGACTGCTTTTTGGGGAGCAGTTATGGGTCGCGGGGATTTGTCGGACG
>JAYVVW010000114.1:0-15452 GCA_043786595.1 Sphingomonadales bacterium
GCGGGTGCCCCCGCGTCGCGTCTTGCGCGCGTCATCACGACTTCGGGCGCGCCAAGCCCTGCGGCCAGATCATGCGCCGCAAGGCCAATGCGCCGTTCAAGCGCTGGCAGCCCGAGTGTCTTGCGTATCTGCGGCGCAAGCCAGGGATCAGGCGATGGCAGCGCGGGCCAGCTCCCCTCGTTCAGGCCGCCAAGGATCATCAACTGCGCCGACTGCAAGCGCGCCTCAATCAACCCCCATATGAACAGGCGCGGGTGGCCACGTTCGACCTGACGCACCGCCACTACGGCCATCAACTGTCGCAGCAACGGTGTGAGCGTTTGCGCGGCGACGTCGGTTGGTCCAAGCGCAGCATCGCGCTCAAGCCGGTCGAACAAGTCGGCAGCGGCGCGACCCGCCACCCCCTGCCAGACGCTATCGCCAGCAAGCAGAACAAGCGTTTCGCGTAGCGCCGCGACTGCCGTTGCCAAAGTGATTGAGTGCGCGCCGAGCGATGCTTCAATCGGCGACAAGAGCGGCACAACGCTTGACCACCAATCACCCGCCGGTGCGCGCAGCTTGATCTCACGGTCGTCGCCCGATGCCAGATATGCGCTCAGCCCAGTTAGACCTTCGGCAGGCCTTGGCCCGCGCAGTGCCCGGTCAAGCCGACGCACACCGTCAAGCCAGGCCAGTCGGGCTTCGCCGCTATGAACAAGCGGATGTTTCAGGACGGCAAGTAGCTGCACCGGCGCGAACCGCTGCGTTACCGCTTCGACAAGTGCAAGGATTAGCGTACCATGCGGGGTTTCAGACAGCGGCTGGCCAGCTGAATCGTCGGCGTCGATACCGTAACGCTTGAGATGCGCCGAGACGCGCCGCGCGAGTTTGCGGTCAGGCGTCACGAGCGCGGCGGTCTTGCCCGGCTCTTCAATCGCTCCGCGCAGCAAGATTGCGATCGCCTGCGCCTCATCAGCCTCGGTTGGCAATGCAACGCCGGTCAGCCCTGCGGTACTGCGGTCAGTGGCGGAGAGTTCAGCCCATTTGCTCGTGTAAATTGCCGGTGCCATTGCGTTCGAAATCGCGCGGCTGCGCGCGGCACGCGCATCAACATCGCTGCCCCAGCGCCACAGCGCCACGTCAGTCCGCGCAACGCCCATCCGGTCAAGCAGAAGGCAGAGGTGAAATTGCGGATGCGTTTCAATTGGTGCGTCGTTTTCACTGCCGCGCACTGCGTCCCATTCGACGTCGGGCATCGCCTGATCAAGCCCCGCAAGCACAATTTGCCCTGTCGGCATGAACGCAACCAGACGGAGCAATGCGGCAATTGCGGGCGCAGCCGTACTAATCCCCGCTGCTACGACAAATCCTTCGGGCGGTGCAGACCGCCACTGATCAGCGACGCGGTCAAGCAGGCGGTTACGTCGGTCGGCAAGGTCGATCCGGCCCAGCGCCGCCAATTCACGCGGCCATTGATCAAATATGATGTTGAGTATCGTCAGCGATCGCTGCCAATGTTCGGCAAATTCCTCGGCAGGCGCACTGCGCAATTTGGCAGGATCGATGCGCTCGATTTGCAATTGGTCAAGCGTGCGGCCGAGCTCCTCGGCAAGCCGCATCGCTTCATGCGCGCCGACATTCATCTGGTTCTGAACCAGCCTTGCGAGGATGAGCTGACGCTGGAGCGGCTCTACGGCTGGCGGGATCGGCGCGCCGTCCGCCCCGTCGAACGCAAGGCCAGCGCCGAGATCATCGTCAATGTCACCGATTGTAACGAGCCTAGGCAGCAGCAAGCCACCCTCTGATTGCCGCACGAACGCATCGCGGATCGATAGCGCAGCGCGGTGGTTGGGCACGAGTATCCTGCCGCGCGCCATCACCATCCGGTCTTTGCCGCGAGACGCGATCAGGCCCGCGACGAGCGCGTCAGCAAATGCGCGGTGAGGCGGTATCGTGTAGAGCGCTGGCGTGCGCCGCTCAGCCATCGGCCAACATGGCTTCGGTTACCGGAATTGCCGCAGGTGTGCCCACATCAAACCACAGCCCCTGATGAACAACGCCAAACGCGCGGCCCGAGGCGATTGCCCGGTCCCAAAAGACATTGGTCGAAAATTTGTCGGCTGGCGGGTCGATCAGCAGCCGTTTTGATAGCATCTGGATGCCCGTCCACACATAGGGCGCGATCCGGCCGGTAAGACGGCGGCTGATCCGGCCAAGCGGGTCCATCAGAAAATCACCGCGACCGATATGGTTTTGCGCGCGCGCGAGCGGCACGAGCAACAGCAGCGCGTCCATCTTTGCGTTATCCCACTGCGACGCCAATAATTTAAGCGCGTTGACCGGGCCGTCGACCCAGTAATTATCGGTGTTGACGCATAAGAACGGATCGTCAGCGATCAGATTTTTGGCGCGCATCAGGCCGCCGCCCGTCTCAAGCAGCGCATCGCGCTCATCCGAAACGATGATTTCCAAATTGCGCGACGCCTTTTTAAGATGTGCCTCAAGCGCATCGGCCAGATAATGCACATTAACCACCGCACGCTTGACACCGCCTTCGGCCAGATGCCCCAGCACATGATCGAGCAAAGTCGTGCCAGCCACTTCGATCAGCGGCTTTGGCCGTGTCGCGGTGAGCGGGCGCATCCGCTTGCCAAGCCCCGCCGCCATCACCATTGCCGTCTGCGGCACATCGCCCGCAGGCTGGAGGCGCAGTGACATTGGTTTGCGATTTTCCGCCATCAGATGAATTCCGCCCATGCTGCGGCGCGCTGTGACGCGGGAATGTTGTGATCAAGCCATCGCTTCAACGGCGCCAGCACCGGCTGGCTCAGGCTGCGCTCAACATAGCCCCACATGCGCGGCTGAAAACTGCGATAGCGCGGTTTGCCGTCACGCCGCCACAGCCGCGTGAAGATGCCCAGAATTTTGAGATTCCGCTGCGCGGCCAGCACATGATACGCATCGTCAAAGCCTGCGGCCGGGCTCGATATCGCATGATAAAGCCGCAGCATTTCGGATTCCAGACCCGCCGATACATCGCGGCGCGCATCTTGAAGCAGCGACGCCAGATCATAAGCGGGATGCCCCGCCAACGCATCCTGAAAATCAAGCAGGCCAAGCCGCGCGATGCCGTCACGCCCTTTGATGAGCATGATGTTTTCAGCATGATAGTCGCGGAGAACCGTCACCGCTGGCTGCGTCTGCGCAATGACGGGCGCGAGCAGCCTGTTCCATAGCATGGTAAAGCCCGCGACGTCGACATCGAGACCGAGATCGGGACAATACCAGTCGGTAAAGATCGCAAGTTCGCGCTGATACTCATTCAAATCATAAGGCTTGAGCGCCATTGCGGGCTGGCGGGCAAGAACGGCAAGAAGCGACACCACTTCACGGTAAAGCCCGCGTTCGAGCGCTGGATTATCGTCAAGCGTTTCGCGCATCCGGACATCGCCGAAATCTTCAAGCAGAACGAGACCTTGATCAAGATCGCTCGCCATGATGCGCGGCGCGGAAAACTGATTTTCAACGAGCCACTGCGCAACTGCGATGAACGGCCGCGGATCATCATGCTGCGGCGGCGCATCCATCAGCACCGCATCGCGGCCATCGCGGCGCACGCGGAAATAGCGTCGAAACGAAGCATCGGCGGCCAGCGGTAATATCTCCGCCCCTGCCCATCCGTTGCTGGCAAGGAAGGCAGGCGCGTAGGCTGGTGGGATCATCGAAACGGACATCGCGTTTCCCATGACGGCGGCACGCCAACTGTCAAGCGCCGTCCACCGCTTTCCAGAATTTCAAACCGCAGCCTGAGCGTTTCGGCCCAGTTCCGCGCACCCAATCGTTCGGGCCATTCGATGAGAAGCGCCCCATCGTGCAGCGCATCGTCAAGCCCGAGTTCTACAACTTCACTCGCGCTATCAAGCCGGTAGAGATCAACATGCCAAACAGACAGGCGAACAAGCGGCGGATCATAGGGGATAACGATTGCATAGCTGGGGCTCGGCGCTTCTTCGGCCAACCCCAATCCTTCAAGCAGACCGCGCGCAAAGCTTGTTTTACCCGCGCCCAGATCACCCGATAGCCCGATGACATCGCCGATTTGCAGGTGCGGGGCGAGCAGCCGCCCTGCCTCATGGGTCGCCTGCGCGTCAGGCAGGATCACCGCGGCAACACCACCGAAATCGCAGTGCCTTCGCCGGGTTCGGACATCAGCGTCAGCGTCCCCCCGTGCGCCTCGACGAATTGCTTGGCGAGCGGCAGTCCAAGTCCAAGCATGGTATCGCCGTCGCGCGAAGCGGTGGCCCGGCTAAAACGATCAAGTGCTGCGGCCTGTTCGTTCGCATCCATTCCGGGGCCATTGTCTGAAACGACGATCGTCGCGCTTGCACTGTCGCCGACTGCACGAAACAACACGCGCCCCCCCGACGGCGTGTAGGCGAACGCATTATCAAGCAGGTGATCGACGCTTTGCCGCAGGCGTTTGGCATCGCCGCGTAGCGCGCCCACCGACGGATCAATCTCAATCGCGAAATCGAGCGATTTGGCGGTCGCCGCAGGCTTGTGATCGCGCGCCGCGTCTAGCAGCAACATCGCAAGTTCGACGGGTTTGCGCTCCATCGGCAATTGGCCCGCATCGTTTTGCGTTAAATCAAGCACACGGTCGACCAATCCACCGAGCCGCTCGGTCGATTCGAGGATCGCCGCGACATAATCCTTCGCTGCGGGCTCAAGCGCGCCGCCAAAGCCCTGCGCCAGCATCTCGGCAAAACCACTGATCGAGGTGAGCGGCGTGCGCAGTTCGTAACTCATATTGGCAACAAACGCTGTCTTGACCTTATCAGCCTCTTCAAGCGCGCCCGCGCGGTCACGCAACACGCGTTCAACCTTGCGGCTGTCGGTAATATCGAGCATCGCGAACAGCGCGTTGCCGTCGGGCAGCGGAACGGCGGCAAATTCGAAATGGCGGCCGTCCTTCATCGCCAGACGACCGCTCTTGTGCGTGCGCTCGATCGTTGCCGCGCGCACACTTTCACGAATGGCGACCGCGCGGCCTGACGCTGATAGTTTTGCAGCCGCCGCTTCTGCCAGCGCATCAACATGAGGATGGGTCACAAGAAATGCTTCGTCAAAACCCCAGCACTCGCGAAATTTGTTGTTCCACAGATGGAGTCGGCCGTCGGCCTCAAACACACCAATGCCCTCAAACACATTATCGAATGTGGCGGTACGGACGCGGAGCAAGGTATCGCGCGCGCTGGCGAGTTGAGCCTGCTCGGTGCGATCTTCAAATATCATCAGCAATCCGCCATCGGGGATTTGCTGGACAACGAGGCGGAGATGCTGGCCGCCGCTGATCACCCAATTTTCTTCAATCCGCGCATTTGCCGCAGTAAACCATTCACGCCGTTCGGCCTTCCATCCCGGAAAGTCACGCGTTTCGGGAACGCGACCCGCTTCGCGCATCCGTTCGAGCAGCCGATCAAAATTAGGTCGTTCGGCAACCCATTCGGGGCGCAGTGCAAACTGACGTTCGAATGCGGCGTTGCAAAATGTCAGCGCGCGGTCGCTACTGAACTGGGCAACCCCGGCAGACAGGCGGTCAAGCGTGTCGCGTTGCGCGGCTTCGAAACGTTTGATTGCGCTCGTCGCACGCTCAATATCTTCAACGTCGAGCGCGTAGCCCGCCACGCCTGCCTGACCCAGCGGCACATCAACCAGCCGCATCGCGCGCCGGTCGCCCGCAATCGTCACCGGCACCACATGCGTCACGACTTCGCCCGACTTGCTTGCCGCCATCGCCGACGCCAGCGGGTTGACCTCGCCGCCCGCGTCAACCAGTTCAACGCCGCGTGCGATGACATCTTCGGCGTCCTTCGCCTCGACCGCGCGGACATAGGCATTGTTGACAAGCGCCAGCTTCATATCGGCCGAACGGTGCCACATCGGCACCGGCGAAGCTTCGATCAATCCCGACAGCCGGTTGAAAGCAAGCCCCAATCGCGCCGTTTCTGCGCCCAGCCGACCAATTTCAGCCTGGCTTTCGGTCGCGTCAAACCACCAGAGGATGACAGCGCCACTATTGGCAAGCCGCGTCGTCGCCGGGGCACCGCGCACAAGCAATGTCCGCGAAGAACCTTGGGCACGCAGCGCGCGTGAGAAGCTGCGCCCGGTTTTCTGGACGGATGACACATCACGGACAAGCGCCGTCGCGTCGTCATCGGTCAAACCCGCCGTTGCCGACGTCAGGTCGGACAGAAAATTGGGCACTTTGGGCAGGCCAAGCCAGTCGGCAAGCCGTTCGGGTGCTTCGATCCGCCCGTCATTTTTGACCATCAGCGGCAGTGCGGGTGCCGATTCGAGCAGCGAGGCCAGCCGGTCGGCCTGATCGGTGGAAAATGCAGCCGTGCGGCGCAGCCTGAAACCACTCCATAATATCCACACGGACACGCCAAGCCACAGCGCCATGAATGCGCCGATCAGCACCGCCATCGTATTGGTGAGTGTCAGCATTGGGTGGCGCGTGCGATCATTACACTGCCCTTAATCGGTCACGCGGCATTGGGGAAGCCATAGCCTCCCCAATGCCGCGTATCGATCAGTAACGGTAATGATCAGGCTTGAACGGGCCTTCGGTGCTAACGCCGATATAGCCTGCCTGTTTGTCGGTCAGCTTGGTCAGCTTCACGCCAAGCTTATCGAGGTGGAGCATCGCAACCTTTTCATCGAGATGTTTTGGCAAGACATAAACGTCGTTGCCGTACTTCTCACCCTTGGTCCAAAGTTCGATCTGCGCGAGCACCTGATTGGTGAAGCTTGACGACATGACGAACGAAGGATGGCCCGTCGCACAACCAAGATTGACGAGGCGACCCTTGGCCAGAATGATGATCTGCTTTCCGTCAGGAAACTCGACAAGGTCGGTACCAGACTTCACCTCAGTCCACTTATAGTTGGAAAGTGCCGCAATCTGGATTTCGCTATCGAAGTGACCGATGTTGCAGACGATGCTCATCGGCTTCATCGCAGCCATATGCTCGGCAGTGATGACGTCGGCATTTCCCGTCGCGGTGCAGAAAATATCGGCGCGCGTCACCGCTTCTTCCATCGTCACGACTTCAAAGCCTTCCATTGCGGCCTGAAGCGCGCAGATGGGATCGACTTCGGTGACCATCACGCGCGCGCCGCCGTTGCGGAGCGATTGCGCGCTGCCCTTGCCAACGTCGCCAAAACCAGCGACACAGGCAACCTTGCCGGCGAGCATCACGTCGGTTGCGCGGCGGATCGCGTCAACGAGGCTTTCCTTGCAACCGTAGAGATTGTCGAACTTCGATTTGGTGACCGAATCGTTGACGTTGATCGCGGGGAAGGGAAGTTCACCCTTCTTGGCGATGTCATAAAGGCGGTGAACGCCCGTCGTTGTTTCTTCAGAAACGCCCTTGAGCGCCTTTACGGTTTCGGTCAGATAGCCAGGCTTCCGGGCAATAAATGCCTTAAGCGCGCGCTGAAATTCGACTTCTTCTTCATTTTCGGGTTCGGCAAAGCTTTCGCCGCGTTCGAGCTTGGCACCCCAAAGTGCGAACATTGTTGCGTCGCCGCCGTCATCAAGAATGATGTTTGCGGTGGTGTCACCCCAATCAAAAATGTTGCCAACATAGTCCCAATAATCAGCAAGGCTTTCGCCCTTGACCGCAAAAACGGGGATATCGCGCGCAGCAATCGCAGCAGCGGCATGATCTTGCGTTGAGAAAATGTTGCACGTTGCCCAGCGGACGTCGGCGCCAAGCGCGGTCAGCGTTTCAATCAGCACCGCGGTCTGGATTGTCATATGGAGCGATCCGACGATGCGCGCGCCCGAAAGCGGCTTGCTCGTTCCAAACTCGCTGCGGAGCGACATCAGGCCGGGCATTTCGGTTTCAGCGATGTTGATTTCCTTGCGACCAAATTCAGCAAGGGCAAGATCGGCAATTACATAGTCGTTGAACGCCACGGCGTATTCTCCGGATTAGGGGCTGGAATTTGCCAGCGCCCTAACGCCGCTTGATCCAAAAAGCAAATATAAAGATTTCTTTATATGTTACTGCGCTAGCGCAAGTTCGCTGGGGCAAACTGTGCCCGAAATGACGGGTATTACCTGCGCGTCATTGGCGAGCCGCGTCAAACCCGTCAGCGATCCGCCCTCTGCTTTTGCCGCTGACAGGATCGAAGCCATGTCGCCACATGAAAGTCCGGCAACACCCGCGCCGTAGCGATTGGCAATCGCAGTCACAAAGCGGTCGTAAGCGTTAAGCCCGCCCGCATCGGCGAAATGCTTGCGCAGCGTGTCATTGACTGACGTCAGCGCGCCACGGCTTTCGCGAACGAATTCGTTATATTCGCCGAGCAATTGCGGGTCGACTGAACGACAGCGTAGTGCCGATACCATCAGCATCGTCTCCATGTCGCGGACTTTTGCAGCCGCGATATCAGCGCTGCTCCAACAGGCAGCCCGCGCGGGCGTCACCGATACGGCAACGATTAGTCCAAATGCTGCCAGACCGTTCACAAATTTCTGCATGTTCCTCACCCCTTGCCGTGTCGGTGCAAGATCACATGCTAAGTTGATTTTCGGGTGAATGAGCGGAGTCAACGGCGCATTAGCCAGTTCGTTTCACCGCATTTTCGGGGCACAAAAAAAGGCCGGAGCGAACCCCGGCCTTTTCCCTGAACGCGCGAATGTACAAACGCTACTTGATCGCTACCTGCTGGATCAATGCGCTGCGGTTTGCAGCAATTACCCGGTTTGAACAACGCTGACCAACGATCACGGGCGATGACCCGTTTTCATCAGCCAGTCGTGCAATCACTGTTGCGGTTGCGCCACCTGCCGTCGCCGTGGCGATCGCGCGTTCGAGATCGGTGCAGCTCATCGCTTCAATACCCGCGCCGTAATTGCCCGTAATTCCGGCGAGGAACTGATTGTAAGCGCTGAACGATCCGACCAAGCCATTGTCTTGAGCAAAATGCTCACGAATTTGCGCGTTTGCCTCAATGAACGTCGGGCGACTGAGGCGGACAAACTGGTCATAGCTTGCCTTGATCGTCGGCACTTGTTTGGCGCAGCGAGTTGCCGTCGTCCGCAACATCGCCTCAAAATCGCGCACCTTGGCTGCGGTAATCGCGCTTGGCGTCCAGCACGCAGCCTGAGCAGAACCAGCCGTTACAGCGATAAGCGCAGCGGCGGCGATCAGTTTCTTTGCAAATGTGGCCATGGTAAAACCCCTGTCGATTGTTCGATGGCGCAATTTACAACCGGTTCGGTCTAAAACTGGTCACCAGACACGGTCAATTTCACATTAAGCATGTTTGGCCGCTTTCGCCCGAGAGCGGCTAGGCGTGCCCGCTTTCGCCCGACAGTAATCGAGGATCAATGCCCTGCTGCGCAAACGCTGATGTCCAGCGCTGATCGGTCTCGATATCAAATAACAATTTGTCATCGCTATCGGCCAGTTGCCATCCGTGCCGCTGCATTTCGCTATCAAGCTGCCCCTCGCCCCAGCCTGCATAACCCAGCGCGACAAGCCAGCGCGTCGGGCCTGCGGGCGTTCCGATGACGCGCAAGACATCAATCGTGCCGGTCAGCCCCCATTTGCCTGCAACATCAACGGTACCCTGCCCGCCCCAATCGAGCGAGTGGAGGACAAATCCGCGCTGAGGCTCAACCGGGCCGCCCTGATACACTGGTCGCTCGGGCACGTGCGCGGTTGGCAGATCGAACTGGCGGAGGAGCGCGTGGAGACTGATCTGCGGCGCGATCGCACCCACACCGATGCCAAGCGCACCCGCTTCATCATGACTGCACACGGCGATCACCGCACGGTCAAACCGCGGATCACCAATTCCCGGCATTGCGAGAAGCAGTTTGCCGGTGAGAAACCGCGAGTCCATCATCAATCCATACCGTATCACGCCAACATCATGCTTCTACGCTTGCAATCGGCCCGATCAACGACGAAATGACAATCCGAACTGATTATCCCGTCAACAGACAAAGGACGCTTACCCATGACAATTTCCGTCGGTGACAAAATTCCCGCAGCTACCTTCACCGAAATGACCGCTGAAGGCCCGCGCCCCGTGACATCCGACGCATATTTCGCTGGCAAGCGCATCGCGCTGTTCTCGGTGCCGGGCGCGTTCACGCCGACATGCTCGGCCAAGCACCTTCCCGGCTTTGTTGAAAATGCCGATGCGCTGAAAGCTAAGGGCGTCGACGAGATAGCGTGCACCGCTGTCAACGATGCATTCGTGATGGGCGCATGGGGCAAAGCCAACGGCGTTGAAGGCAAAGTAACAATGCTTGCCGATGGTAACGGCGATTTCGTCAAGTCACTCGGCCTAGAAATGGACGCTAGCAAATTCGGTATGGGCGGACGCGGACAGCGTTTTGCGATGGTCGTCAAAGACGGCACCGTCGAACATCTGTTTGTCGAAGGCCCCGGCGAATACCGCGTCAGCGCCGCCGATTACATGCTCGGGCAACTTTGATCGGGTACGCAGCCCTCTGCTCACGCAGGGGGCTGTATTGCTCCTGTCACAATTTGATCCTATCACCTGTCGATGATAGCGGAACCCAAACCACAGAGCGGCGCATCAATTGTCGCTGAACTCGACATACTTTTCAAATCATCGGTCTTACGGCTTCGCGACGCAATCGAGGCCTATGTAAAAAATGGCACCAAGCCGCACCCGGCGAGCCGAACCGACGGAAGCTTTTCCTATCCTGAAATCCGGATCGATTATGGCGGCGATGATGCAAAAGTTGCGCCGATGCGATCGTTCGGACGGCTGACACAAGCGGGCGTTTACATCAGCAGCGTCACCAAACCTACGCTTTTTGCCGACTATCTGACCGAGCAGATCGATATTCTGATCGCAGACTATGGCGTAACGGTCAGCGCAGCCAAAGGCAGCCAGGAAATTCCATTTCCCTATGTTCTCGACAGCGGTCATCAGCTCGATCTTGACGGCGTCGACGTGCGTGATCTTTCGCGGTGGTTCCCGTCGACCGAGCTTGCGTTCATTGGCGATGAGGTGGCCGACGGCATTCACGACATGTCAGAGGGCGTCACGCGCCCACTGGCGCTATTTGACGGCTTGCGCACTGATTTCTCGCTTGCGCGTTTGCGCCATTACACCGGCACGCCGCCCGAACATGTCCAGCGTTATGTGCTGTTCACAAATTACCACCGCTATGTTGATGAATTTGTCGAATGGGCATGTAGTCAGCTGGGCGGCGCAGACGGTTACACCGCGCTCTCATGCCCCGGTGGCACCGTCATTACGGCTGATACGCACAATCTCGCGAGTGCACTGGCAGATAGCGCGTGGCGGCGACACCAGATGCCTGCATGGCATTTGATGCGACCCGATCACTCGGGGATAACACTTGTCAATATCGGGGTTGGTCCGTCGAACGCGAAAACAATCACCGATCACATGGCGGTCATGCGGCCCGAGGCGTGGCTGATGATCGGGCATTGTGGTGGGCTGCGCCCTAGCCAGCGGATTGGTGATTATGTGCTTGCGCACGCCTATCTGCGCGACGACCATGTGCTCGACGATGTCTTGCCACCCGAAATACCGATCCCGCCGATTGCCGAAGTGCAACTCGCAATTGCGCGCGCTGCCGAAATCGTATCGGGCCAATCGGGCGAAACGCTTAAAAGTCGGCTGCGTACCGGAACGATCGTCACCACCGATGATCGCAACTGGGAACTGCGCTATTCGAAATCGGCACTGCGTTTCTCGCAAAGCCGGGCGGTCGGGATCGACATGGAAAGCGCGACAATCGCCGCACAAGGTTACCGTTTTCGCGTTCCCTACGGCACACTCCTGTGCGTTTCGGACAAGCCGATGCACGGCGAACTCAAATTGCCGGGGCAGGCCAACCGCTTTTATGAACGCGCGATTGCCGAACATCTCCAGATCGGTGTCGAGGCTTGCAAGCAGCTAAAGGCCGAAGGTGCCAAGCTCCATAGCCGCAAGCTTCGCGCGTTTAACGAGCCGCCATTTCGGTAAAAATTGGCACCGTGTGTTCGGGAACAAGATCAAGAAATGTCTCAGTTCCATTCCACAGTGCGGCACATGCAACATGGTTGCGCGCTATTTTAGACGGCGCGATGTTGCGAAGATATCCTTCGCGCACCGACCAATAGGTGCCAAATTCTTCCGAATACGCCTTGCTGAGCACCATATCTGCCAGATAGCGGCCCGATTGTGTCACTGTGCTCACGCCGTCGCCCTTGACGATTTTTGGTAATATGTTGCGAAACACCCATCCGACAATGCCGGGGTAGCTGCGTGTCAGTCGTGTTTCAGGGACGAAGCCCGGATCAAAAGCCATTGAGCAAAGCTTTACCCGGCGCTCGGCCTCGCGGATGGCGAGTTCGCGCACAGTCATGACATTGCAGAGCTTAGATGCCGAATAGGCACGACGACCCGCAGTTCCTTTCCGGCGATCAAGGTCAGGATCCTGGTCAGGGAAAGCGAGCTTCTGGATATCAGTATGGCGCGGCGCGGGCATACCCGTTCCCGCAGCGGGGTCATGTGTCCCGCTTGCAGTAAAGATGATCCTGCTGTCACGCGCCATGTTTGGCGATAACAGCCGCATCAATATGAAATGAGCGAGATGATTGACTGCAAATGTCATATTATAGCCATCGGCCGATTTTTCATTGATCGGTGCCTGTACGCCAGCGTTGAGAATGAGCCGGTCGATCGGCTCGTCTCCAATTGATTGGGCGAATGTGCGAACACTGTCGAAACTGGCCAGATCAAGGACGCGCGCATCGACCTTGCCCTTGAGTTCAGCTGGAAGCTTCGACGGATCACGTAGACCGACGATTGGGTTGACCACCCCGCGCGACAACATCGATTTTAGTGCTTCAAAGCCAATGCCAGATGTGCCCCCTGTCATCACTACACGCATTACTCATTCCCCCGTTTTTGCGACTATATTATTTTCTATTCAAATTGGTTATTCATATATCCGATTTGTTGCTGTGCGCTAAATCACGGATTCAAGATGAATACTCGATTAAGTGCGAAAGTTCTACGCGTCTGACAAATTTACCAGCCGCACGTTTTGCCTTTATTCTGCACTTTCAGCCAAGACATTAAAGGTTTGAAATAAGCAATCATCGCCGTGCCGTCGATTTCGCGCTTGCCTGTAAATGCCTGAAGCGCATCGGGCCAAGGCTTGCTTGCGCCCATTTCAAGCATTGCATTGAGGCGAGCGCCAACGTCTTTATTCGCATAGAATGAACAGCGATGAAGCGGCCCCTTCCACTTTGCGATGTCACAGGCGGCTTTATACAATTGGAACTGAAGAATCCGCGCAAGGAAATAGCGCGTGTAAGGCGTGTTTCCGGGAATATGATATTTCGCGCCGGCGTCGAAATCCTTTTCACTGCGCGCAACTGGCGGCGTGATGCCCTGATATTGCAGACGAAGATCGGTCCACCCCTTGTTTAACCCTGCCGTCGGGATTTTGCCCGAAAACACATCCCACCGCCATTTGTCGATCAACAGTCCAAACGGCAGGAACGCCACCTTGTCCATCGCCTGACGCAGCAGCAAACCGAGATCCTTGTCAGCGCTTGGCACCTTTGACTGATCGAGCAGGCCGATCTGAACAAGATATTGCGGCGTGATCGAAAGCGCGATGAAATCACCAATCGCTTCATGAAACCCATCATTCGCGCCGTTCAAATAGAGATATGGCTGTTTGTTATAGGCCCGCTGATAAAAGTTATGCCCCATTTCATGGTGGATTGTCACGAAATCGCCGCCGTTGACCTTGGTACACATCTTGATGCGCAGATCGTCCTTGTTATCGACGTTCCACGCGCTGGCATGGCACACGACTTCACGGTCAGCGGGCTTGGTGATCTGTGATCGTTGCCAGAAGGTTTCGGGAAGCGGCTTGAAACCAAGCGAGGTGTAGAAACCTTCGCCTGCACGGAACATCTTGATCGGATCATAGCCCTTGGCTTTGAGCAACTCGCCGGTGTCATAACCGATATCACCCGCGCCCGCTGGCGCGACGATGTCATAGATATCGCCCCATTGCTGCGCCCACATATTGCCGAGCAAATCAGCACGAATTGGCCCCGTCTTTGCCTGCACCCCGTCGCCGTATTTTTCGTTGAGCTTGGTGCGCGTGTAGCAGTGCAGCTGATCATAGAGTGGCTTCACCTGCGACCAGAGTTTGTCGGTCAGAACGGCAAACGCCTCGGGTGACATGTCATATTGCGATCGCCACATTGCGCCGACGTCGGCGTAGCCAAGTTCTTTGGCACCCGCATTCGCAATTTCCATTTCGCGAACATAGTCGCCGCGCATTGGCGCGCCGACGTTGGTGTGCCAGCTCGCCCACATTTCAGACAGTTCAGCCGGATTACGCGATGTGCCCATCTTTTCTTCAATGTCCGATCCGTTGATCGGTTGGCCATTGAGCGTTCCCTTACCCTTTCCGTAGGCCGAATTCAGCCGGGTCGCGAGTGTATTAAGTTCTGCCGCCGCGCCCGCGGTGGTTGGCGCGGGCAACGTGATCCCCCCACGCAGCACATCAAGCTTGCGCTTCGTGTCGTAGGAAAGCCCCGCCAAATTGATATACTTCGCTGCGTCATTGGCAAAACGCACTTGGAGCTCGGTTGTCTCGGCGCCAACGCGCGATGCGACGGCATCGGTGTCCTCGGTGAGGTAGGTATTGTTGATCCATGCGACCTGCGCACCGTAAACGCTGATGTCGGCAAGTTGCTTTTCTGCCATCGCGACAAAGGCGTCGGCTTCAGCGGGTGTGGCGGTGGCCTGGGCCAAGGCTGGCGCAGCGAAGCAAAGCGCCGCAGCAAGCGCGACCGTCGAGGTAAAAGCTTTCATCGGCGTTCATTCCTATCGTGAAATAATGTTGCGTTGAGATTGGCCGTGTCTCGGCGCGCGGTCAAGCAATTGTGTCGTTTCTGGAGCGGAAAATCGACGTTACATCAATGTGCATCAATATGAACCTATCTCCGTTCCCTGAGCTTGTCGAAGGGTTGTACTTCTTACGTGATGTTCAAGACAAAAAGAACAACCCTTCGACACGCTCAGGGAAGGGGAGTTTGCCATCAATCTGCTTCAATGAGCCTTGGTATTAACCGCCCATCTCCACGATCACGTCCCACTCATCGTCGGCAATCGGGCAAACCGACAGGCGAAATTGCTGAAACATTTTCATTTTCGCCAACCGTGGTTCGGCCTTCATCTGTGCAAGCGTGACCGGGTTTTCGATCGCTGCGACGGGCTTGATATCGACCATGACGAAGCGACCTTTTTCGGCGCTTGGATCGGGATAGGCGGTCTTGCAAACCGTGGCGATCCCAACAACCGCAAGACCTTGATTGCTATGGTAGAAGAAAACTTCATCGCCAACCTCCATCGCTTTGAGGTAAAGC
>JAYVVW010000115.1:0-3561 GCA_043786595.1 Sphingomonadales bacterium
GGCATCTTCAAGGCATTGGCGGATGCCTGTGACCTTGTGGGCAGGCAGATTATCGATGACGACAATGCTCCCTTGTTGCATCTCGGGTATGAGGCATTCTTCGAGCCACTGCTGGAAGATCATTCCCGTCATGGGGCACGGCAGTAGCTGTGGGGCCAGGATGCCGTCATGTTGGAGACCCGCCACGAAGGTCGAGGTCATCCAGTGACCGTGCGGCGCTTTGGCGATGAGCTTCTTGCCTTTATGGCCCCAGCCATGGCTGCGTGTCATCGCCGTATTTGTGCCGGTTTCATCAACAAAAACAAGCCGTGTGAAGTCAAGATCAGCTTGCGAAGCTTGCCAAAGCTGGCGAGCCAAGGCGACATCAGGCCGATCTTGCTCCGTCGCATAAATCGTTTTTTTTGAAGCGCAGACCGAGCCGCCTCACCGTCCGCTGCACCCCTGCATAGCTGACCAGAACGCCGCGTGCCTCAAGGTCACTGCGAACCTCCGCCAGCGTGAGATCAGGTGTTCCCGCCAAACGCTCGGCAACCCAGCCAACTTCCTCGGCCAGCTTCCAGCGACGGTCACCGCCAATCGCTAGCGGCGCATAGCTCTTCGTCCGGCGATACAGACGGTGCCAGTTGCCCGCTGTGCTCGGCGCTATGCCAAATTGAGCCGCAGCATCCCGGCAGCTCATGCCACTTTCCAGCGCCGAAACAACGCGATCACGCAAGTCATTCGAATAGGGCCTCATCCATACTGGCCTCCAATCCCAGCCAGTAGCTTGAATCAGAAAATCTGCCGCTTGGGAATCCCAAACGATTCAATGTGCTCGATTTCGGGTCTAGCAGGAGGACTCTACCTCTGACTGGTAACAAGTTGAGGAGCACGTCACCCGAGATACCAAAGTTCACCGAAGGCACGCCCGTGCTCAGCTTACCCTTCTCAAGCCCAACGCTCGCTGAGACGCCAAGGCTCACCCCGAAGCTGGAGGATTTGCCCGAACTGGTGTCGGTTTCTTGGGCGGCGGCGAAGGTAACCGTACCATTGCCGAGGACGGTCAGATTGTTCGTCGCGGTAACGTCGCTGCCAATGACCTTGATGCTGCGGGTGATGCAAGAGCGGAATGACGCTGCGGGGCGCAGCGGTTATAAGATTATGTAGCTGCAGCTTTTTGGTCACGTTCCTTTATGAGACGTTCGATTTCTGCTCTATTGGCTTCGGCCTCGTCGGGATCGGTGAAGATATCGCGCGGCAGGTTGGCGCGCAGCAGTTCGCGGCGTTCGCAGAAATAGTCGAAGCGTTGCGATACATCCAAGAGCGAGTTCGTGACGCGGACGAGATAGCCCGAGCCGACGGCTTCGACCGGGAAGCCAAGCGCGGTCAGTTTCTCAACGTCAATAGCATGAATAAAATCATCGCCAAACATCATCGCCCAGGACATGTCGGGGAACTTTGGACTTATGGCAGGATAAATCCCCAACATTTCAAAGTCGCCGTTCGGATTTTTAATTTCAAGCGCTGTAAAATGATGCATCATCCCCACTTGTGCGTCGGCGACGCTGCACAACGCGTAAAACAACTTAAACCAGTCAATGTCAGCGCACCACTTCGCCTTAAAACTAAAATCTGATGGCACAATGTCATTGTACATATTTCTTTTCGTGTGGTTGAGTATATAGCAACTGTAGATCGGCACGGATTTTCGTAGCCATTTTGCTGTGTCATGCAATTGACGATCCTTACCAAACATATTTACAGAAGAATATGTACTCCACTTTTCGAGCGCGTGCTCCATATCGACAAACCGACGACTAATTGGCTTGTCTTCCATTGTGTCAAGATACTCCGGCGTCAAACAAACGTCGGTTTTGATAAATGAAGAAAGAAAGGCACGGCCATAATCAAGATCATGCGTCTGCTTTTTGCTTTTCACCGTTATTGCAATATAATTTTTCATTTTATTCTCAAAATGGAGTGAATGTGCCAGTCGCGGGGTTAAAGACGAAAATATTGCCGCCTGTTGCCCTCACAGCCCTTCTCAAAGGCCCACTCACAGATCGAGTTGAAGGGCTGACGACAATGTTGAGCGGCGCTCTTGCGTCAATTGCGTCATCAATAATCGAACGCAGTTGCCGCGTCTGCGTAAGTCGTTGCACATCTTTTATCTCCAAAAACCCACCAACGTTACGCCCAAGCGAATCTACGATGGTTCGTATAGTTTCGCCAGTGGGAAGCAACCTCGGCGCGCTAAGTGTCACGTTCTTTGTTGCCCCAACGAACCCGAGTGCGTCAAGCACTTGTCGTTCGAACTGGCTTCCGGCGATCTGGTTGATTGTGACCTGCGGTATCCGCGAAGCCGCCAGTGCTTCATCAGAGATGCGGGCCGCTTCGCCAAATGCCGTTGGGACACTAAGCGTTTCAGCAATGGCATTATCGGCTGATGTAATGATTGCTCGTCCACCGCCGATGACTGAAGTCCCAAAGCTGGTAAGCCCAAGCCCTAAGTCGGCGGTATTAACACTGACAAGGCCGGTGCTTGAGAGAGCTTGCGCGCCAAACGAGTTGACCTGACGGCCTGAGAAGGCGGTGCGGAACCCTGCTTGGGCTTGGTCAAACTCAATGACGGTGAGGACGCCGAGACCAACAGCACCGGCACAGCCTGCACCAAATGTTACCGGACAGGCGGCACCCGATGCCACAGCGCCAGTGCCCGATACAAATCCACCGAAGGTGCCCGCAACGCCTTGCACAGCGCCGAGTCCACGTGTGCCCAGTTGATATTGGTCATTCAAGAATGATACGCCGCTGCCAAAGCTCGCGTTTGGCGCAAACACTGTCGTAAGCGGGTTATCCTGCGCATAGCTATAGGCAAGACGCACCAACTGTTGATCATTGATTGAAAGCGTTGCCAATGCGCGTGGATCATTGGCAAAACGGTTAATCTCAGATAGCGAGAATGCACGCGACACATCAAGGAACGCTCTGAACTTTGCGCTTTCATACGCGCGGAAGCGTTCGCCCAAAGCAGTCGCACTTTGTCCGCCCGCGACGAGGTTGCGCAAGCTCTCAAGACCGCCAAATGCTGTGACAAAGCCTTCAATATCATCATCAACCCGTCCGCCAATGCTTGCCTCAAGAATAAGCGCAATATCAGCTTCACTAGGGGCAATCCCGCCAACGCTCGAAAGCGCTGCAACAGCAAGATCATATTGACGACGGTAGGCACCATTTTGTGGGTCGTTTGGATCAAAATCCTTGTAGCTTGCATAGGGTGGCCCGCAAGTCGTGCTCTGCCCTGGAATGCAATCGCCGAACCTGACCCCGCCCTGCGCATTGTTGCGAGTTTCAATAAGGCCTGCCGTCGTTGCGGCACTGGCATCAAGCCCAGCGCCAGTTGCGATGGCGGCAATTAGGGTGCCTACCAGATTAGCGCGCGCCTCATTGTCCTCAATGCTGACCGGATCAATCTTGCCGTCCCCTGCTGCGCGACGATCAAGTTGAGAACTGGGCGACAATCAGGATGAGAGGATGTTTTTGGTCTGGTGTTGGAGGGAGGGCGTAGCCCGACTGGAGGCA
>JAYVVW010000116.1:0-7018 GCA_043786595.1 Sphingomonadales bacterium
AGGCATCGCAACCCGATACGAAAAGACCGCACGCAACTATCTCGCTGGCCTCCACCTCGTTTGCGCTCTGGTCTGGCTCAAATGACGACAGGCCCTAAAGTTGACGCGGTCCATTACAATTTTTTGTGCGTTCTTGTAATAATATGTCTCAATTGGTGATTCGCGCGCGAGGCACGCAGGTCGTCGATCGGCACACTGCCCCATTTTGATACGCTCGGTCATTCGCACTTGTCCTCGGCGCTATTGGTTCTACCATGCGACTTAATAGCAAGGGTCGCATCTTTGTCACGAAGGCAGCACTGGGAACCCGCTATGCGCTATTTGGTTTCAACATTTCTCGCGGCTACGCTGATTACGGCCACGTCGCCCGCAAAGGCGGATCAGCTTTTCACGACGCGCTCATCAAGCACGGCGATTGTTGTAAACTGCCCCGGCGTGCCAACAAATCAAACCTGTAATCCAAATTACCGGCGATTATATATTTGACAAATGCAACGGAACGGCTAGTTTCCAATCATAAGGAAACCAGCCGATGTCCGTTCTAAGCCAGCCCCAATTTCATGATGAAGCCGCCGCCTTTGCGTTTGTAGAGGCGGAACTATGGGCGGATGGCCCTGTATGCCCTCACTGTGGCGGTTGCGAACGGATATCGGCGATCAAGGCAAACCCTGAAAAGAAAATCCGCAACGGCCTGAAATTCTGCGGTCAATGCCGTCGCCAGTTCACGGTCAAGGTTGGCACGATATTCGAGGATAGCCACCTGCCCATGACCAAATGGCTGCAAGCGATCTATCTTATGACCGCAAGCAAGAAAGGTATCAGCGCCCATCAAATGCACCGCACTCTCGAAATCACCTATAAGACGGCATGGTTTCTGGAGCATCGCATTCGGGAAGCAATGGCGTCTGGCGATCTATCTGCGTTCGGACAGGGCGGTGGTATCGTCGAGGTTGATGAAACCTTCATCGGTCGCAAAGCTGGCGTCCCCGTCAAGCGCGCCTATCATCACAAAATGAAGGTTCTAGCCCTGCTTGACCGCGATACGGGACAGGCCCGCACTATGGTTGTGGACGACGTAACCGCTGCTACCGTCATGCCGATTGTCAAAGCCAATGTCGCCAAAGAGGCTCTGGTAATGACCGATGAAAGCCGGATTTACAGCAAGGTTGGCGACCACTTTGCCGGGCATGGCACGACCAACCATAGCGCCGGTCAATATGTCGATTACGAAATCCCTGAAATCCACACCAACACGATTGAGGGCTATTTCAGCATCTTCAAGCGCGGAATGAAGGGCGTCTATCAGCACTGCCAAGAGCGCCATTTGCACCGGTATCTGGCCGAGTTCGAGTTCCGATATAACAACCGCGCGGCACTTGGCTGCAATGACAGTGACAGGGCGGCAGCCGCTCTTCGCGGAGTGGCTGGGAAAAGGCTCACTTATGGGCGACCTCATCGCGCTACCGCCTGAAAAAAGGAATCAAAATCAACAACTTAGCTTTAAGTTTATGATTCTAAACGAAAAACCTTGACAAAACGGCAGATTTTTGGCAGCATAAAATCGGTAGGCAACGCCGGAACAACCCTGCGCGGTTCGAGTAGAGGACGGGCCGCAGCCAGTTTGACGGTCACCGCTGCGATGGTGTCCTAAACGCAAATCGGAACACGGGGCCGGGGCCTACCACCTTACAAAATCATAGCCGGTATGCGTGAAAATTTCCTGTTGCTGTTCGGTAAGTTTGGCCTTCCAAGCTGGGAAAGGTTGCAGAGCAACTCCAAAGTCTACTGCACTTCCGTTTTCCTTAGCCATGATGAGTGAAAGCGCCTTGGCGGGCGCTGTATCCCACACTCCCGGCCCAATTGTGTTTGCCGCAGAATAATATGCGCTGGCAACAGTGTCGGCGATCTGCAATCCGGGTCTGCTCCAATGCGGGTGATGCTCCATCAAATCCGTTGTCAACAAATCTGTTATGATCTGGCGTTTGGTCAAGTAGAGCGAACCAGCCTGTTCTTGGTGACGCAGATAGAGAGTGTATGCGTTTGTCTGACTGTAACGATGGCCTCCCCGTCGCGAAAACTCGATTTTGATTTTGCAGGGCTTTCCTTCGTAATCGACATCTCGACGACGATCACAAAATGCAGTCACTCGTTCAAGCAGCAGCCTAATGCACCAGTTGTAGAACCACTCTTGAGAGGGAATTTTTTCAGCTCTTTGGTTGCGGTACCGGCGCATATTCTTCTTGTTGGAGCATATCACAAATGCCCTAACAGGAAGGGCCGAAACCATTTTGGCAACCGACAAACGACGGCTTGGTGATAGATTGCGGAAGTGTATTGGACCTCTTTTATCGAGTCCAATTTCAGCTCTAATATCAGCAAGCCAACTCGGTAAATCGGCCTCCCATTTTGCGCGCATGACTACCGCACTTAGTATCAGCCACTCAGACGCGCCATCTTCGTCTATAGGACGAACTTTGGTCAAGCCTGGCTCGCCAGCCTCATCCACATATGCTATGTAGTGATATTCAGGAGGTTGTTGAATCATGACTATAGTCGAAACCAAGTCAGCGGGTGAGAGTCAATCAGATAAGTTCAAGGAAGCCGCCCGCGAACTCGAATGCAACGAGGACGAAGCCGCGTTCAAGCGGTCATTCCGCGCGATAGCGAAAGCTCCTGTCGAGAAGAAACCCGCCAAATGATAACGGGCTTATGACGCGTGGCTGGTTGCGATCAGGCATTTGCGTTTGTCAAATATACAATCGCCAAATTACCGGCTTGGCAGTGGCGATTTCCTTGGCTTCCCAAGTATTGAAGATTTCAATCCGCTGCATTTCGGTGCGATCTCATCCAGTTTTGCCCGATTGGTTCCCGTGGGGGGAACCCAGAGCCATGGGTCTGGTATTGCGTTCAGCTTGACCGACGCGACATCGGATCTTCCAATATTAAAATCGGGTGCCTTTACCCGACCAAACGACCTTGGCCGCGATACCACGAGTTACAGCTTCATCTCGACATTGTCTGCTTTCACCTATTCAGGAACGGCGGCGTTGGCATTGCCGCTGATTGGCAACATCGATTATTTCCAAACCTTTGCTCCAATCAACTTTGCCAACCCAGTCGGCCCGAACTCTTACCCTTTCAGTTTTGGCAGTTTGCGTAGCCGTTTGGCAATACTCACGCCGGAGGCTTTTCAGGGGTTTGCACTGAATCCCAATGCCTTGACCTGCGGCGCAAGTGGCGTGCTGGCATCGGCGGGTGCAAATAATGGCATCGGCGGCTTTGCCTCGGGCGGCGGTAGACAAGATCGAACCACCACCCTTGATGTAAGCCTTGGCTGTGACGGCGCTCCAGTCGTGCTGCAGCCGGGGCAACGTTTTTACGTATACGCGTTTCTGGAATCGCTTGCGTTGCGCGGCGCGACGGTGGATGCGACCAATAGTTTTGCGGTTAACTTCCTCCCCAATACGCCAACAGACGTGCGACAGGCACTGATAAATGGTCTGACCCCGATCTTGGCGGTGCCCGAACCAAGCAGTTGGGCGATGATGTTGCTCGGCTTTGGCTTGTTGGGTTCGGCATTGCGCGTTGGTAAAAGCCGTCACCCCGACAAAGGCCGGGGCGCATGGTTGCGTTCTTGCTTCAAGCGCAACAGATTTCTGGCGTAGGCTGTCTGGGTCCCAGCCTCCGCAGGGATGATGGTCAAGAATCGTTGATCCGATTATCCGGTTTGAATTGCCCGTCTTAGACCACGGTTCATTGAGGCTGACTCATGACAAAATCGCGTCCCCTGAGCTTGTCGAAGGGTGGTACTTTCTTTTGATGAACATCAAGTAAGAAGTGCAGTCCTTCGACAGGCTCAGGACAAACGGAGTAGATTCATATCGCCGCAAACCGATTGGCAGCAGGCCCTAACTCACACCACAAGCGGGTCGAGTTCCCTTAGTGCGGCTTGCACGTGCGATGCCTCGTCGGCGAGTGCGGCTTCGGCGCGGTTGTGCATGGGATCGGACGCGCCCATCCCTTCTTCTTCGGCTTTGAGCCGATCGTCCAACTCAGCCGCCCATTGCTGCAAAATATGCAGTTTTGCCCCGGGCGACAACGCTGAATCGGCGATCACATCAGCCGGCGTCGCATAGGCGCGGCGTGGATCGGGCACTGCCGCAATATCATTACCGTGTGCCATGTTAGCCGGGCTGAAGGGATCGGTATCCGTCACTACGCCACCATTTCTGCGGTGGCGGCGCGCTGTTCACGGTGAACAAGCAGCGCTTGGGCGATTGTCGCGGTTAACATTGCGGGCTCAAACGGTTTGGTGATCAGATAGGTTGGTTCGGGCCGTTCGCCGGTCAGCAGACGCTCGGGGAAGGCCGTCACGAAAATCACGGGGACGTCGATGCTTTCCAAAATGTCCTTGACTGCGTCGATCCCACTCGAACCATCGGCCAAACTGATATCTGCAAGAACCAGCTCAGGCATCGTCTGCTGCGCCAGTGTGACAGCCTCGTGGCGGGTGCGCGCAATTCCAACAACCGTGTGGCCAAGGTCTTTTACGATCGACTGGATGTGAAGCGCGATGATGGCTTCATCCTCAATGATCATCACGTTGGATTTTAGATGTTCAGTGACCATGACCCTTGCGTTTTCCAATTCAACCGCGATTTCATCGCTGTCGGCACCAAGGATTAGTGCCGTTTCTGCGATGCTGAACCCTTCAACCGCAGTGAGCAACAGCGCTTGGCGCGCGCGTTGGCTCAAGCGACTAACCGGCCCATCAAGCGCGAGCGGCGTCGACACGTCAGAATGCCAGAGATGGTGAAATATCCGATAAAGTTCAAGCCGCGCGGGCTGATCCTTATCAAATTCAGACGGCGCTTCGAGCAGCGCCTCGAGCGTTTCGCGCACCGCAGCGTCGCCGAGCGCCTGAGCACCGGTAACAGCGCGCGCGTAGCGCCTCAAATAGGGAAGTTCTGGACCAATGGCTTCTTTTAACGACATATTCCCTCCAACTTGAACCTTTTAAAACCTGCGGCGTGGACAATTGTTCCACCGGGCGGAACTTTATCTGAGTCTGCGGGTTTGACTCGCGATATTACAAACAAGAATTGGTATTACGGTGACTTCTGCTCTGGATTCAAGCACTACGGCAAGCAAGTTTAATCGCGAACGATATGGGGAGATTGCGACAATGGCCATCAGGGGATCGAAACCAAAAGATGGAGATCACCCAAAGATGATGTCAGCCAGCCGAAATGATCCGATCAGCATGGCACTACGGCAATTGCATGATCATGTCCTTGCCGAACCGATCCCCGACGAATTTCTCGATATTTTGTCAAAAATGGACAAAAAAATGGAAAATGGCGGAAAACATTGATGGGGGATGTTGAGCCTTCCGCATCTGTTGCGCCCGATGACAGCGATCAGTTTCGCAAAGAATTGCTGGCGATCATTCCCCTGCTCCGCTCGTTTGCGCGCGGGCTTTGCGGCAATCGCGATCTTGCCGACGATATGGCGCAGGATGCAATGGTACGTGCCTGGGCGGCGCGTGACAGCTATACCCCCGGTTCAAATTTCCGCGCGTGGATTTTCATGATTTTGCGCAACCAATATTACACGACACTGCGCCGGAATGCACGGATGGTATCGTGGGACCCTGAAATTGCTGAGCGCATATTGGTCGTCAGTGCAAGCCAGCATGATCGGCTGAACGTTGACGATGTTTCGCGCGCGTTGCAAAAACTGCCTGCTGAACAGCGCGAAGTTTTGATGCTCATCGGCGCTAACGGATTGTCGTATGAAGAGGCCGCTGAAATCATGGGATGCGCGATCGGAACAATCAAAAGCCGATTGGCGCGTGGTCGCGCTGCGCTAGCCGCGCTGATTAACGGGCCTGATTGGACTGAGGAGGAAGAGGCGGGAACACGCGCGCCGCGGCAATTGCCAGGAAGGGCCGCACTGGCGCGCGCTTTGGCTGCCGATTGAACAACCGGGCTGCGATATGAAATTCTGGAATGGGCGCATTCGGCTGACGCTCAATCAAGCGCTTGTTCTGACTGTGCTCGCTGCCTTATTGCCGATCAGTCTATTGAGCCTAGCGCAAGGCATTTCCAACCGCGACCATAATGACAAGCTGATCAGCGAACGACTATTGATTGGCGCAATAGCGACTGCCGCCAGCGAGCGCGATCATATCGCAATGACCGCACGACTGCTCAGGATCGTCGCAATGGATCCAGATGTATTCGCTGGCGGCGCAGGGTGTGAAGCCGAATTAAGGCGCGTAATGAGCGTTCAGCAGCCGATCGAAAATTTTGCGCGAGTTGACGAAAACGGCAATGTGATGTGCCGGGCCTACGCAGCCGTGTTCACCCCGCAATTCATGACGAAGCCGTGGTGGAGAAAGGCGCTGATGGCGCGCAAATTTACGTTGCAAGGACCTGTGTTGACCGACACGACGCAGCGTTACGTGATGATCGGAGTGTTGCCGTTGTTCGACAGCGCGGGGCGATCACGCGGGTCAGTCAATGCACGCGTTGATCTTAGCTCGGTCGCTGCGTCGCTTCATCGCAGCAAGATTTCGCCAAATGCAGTCGCTGCTATTGTTGATCGTAATGGCAATATATTGGCTTCGGCGGGGCCGGGCCGCCTTCCGCGCGTCACGCTCGTGTCGCCCGTACAATCTGGGCAGACTGTTCAATCGTCTTCGGGTCAGGCGTGGCTTTACGCCTCGGTGCCACTTTTCGGGAATTTGAATATCGTCTACGCCGAACCGCAGAAAAGCCTGCTCGACGCGTCAAGCGAACAGCTTCGCGCTACACTGTTTCTGCCTCTTCTCGCGATTCTTCTGACGACGATCGCGGTTTGGATCGGCGTTAATCATCTCGCAGTCGGCTGGCTGAAAAAACTTGGTGTCCTAGCACGCGAAATTGCCACGGGGCGTCACGTGCCCGATTACGAGCGCTTCAGCGACGCCCCCACCGAGATTGCAGCGCTTGGCTCTGACATGAATAGCATGTCG
>JAYVVW010000117.1:0-5058 GCA_043786595.1 Sphingomonadales bacterium
GCTGCCAAAGCCTTGAAAAACGTGGTGGGCGCGGCAGGGATTGAACCTGCGACCCCACCCGTGTGAAGGGTGTGCTCTACCACTGAGCTACGCGCCCACGTTTGTGTGTCGGGGGCAGCGATAGCCGCCCCGCACGATCAGTTTACCGCGTCCTTCAAGCTTTTACCGGCTTTGAATTTAGGCTGCGACGATGCCTTGATTTTCATTGGTTCGCCGGTGCGCGGGTTGCGGCCGGTTGATGCCTTGCGTTTGGTGACGGCGAATGTTCCAAAGCCGACCAGCCGAACCTCGTCACCGCGCTTGAGCGCGGCTGTGATGGTGTCAAAAATGCACTCAACTGCCTTGCCGGCGTCGGCTTTAGTCGTCGCGCTGGCTTCGGCGACCGCTGCAATCAGATCCTGCTTATTCATAATGAAAGCCCCCTCTCCATTTCATTGCCGCGATTCGCGGCCAACGGCGTAGAGAATAGCGTCATGGGGCGGCCTTCTGTCAAAACATTTCGGCAGCCAAACCCCATTTTCGCAACAAATTGCGCCAGTTTGATACAAAATCAATGCCGCACGGCGTCTTCGCTCACTGGAGTGCCGAGAACGGGTAGTGCTGCAAGCTCATCGGCTTCACTCCAATCGATTGCAACAAGCGGTTCTGACAATGCCAGCGCGAGCACTTCATCGACATGTTTCACGGGCACAATCTTGAGGCCATTGAGAATATTCGACGGAATATCAGCAAGATCCTTCTCGTTTTCGGCTGGAATTATCACCGTCTTAATGCCGCCTCGCAGTGCCGCGAGCAGTTTCTCTTTCAATCCTCCGATGGGAAGGACACGCCCGCGCAATGTGACCTCACCTGTCATCGCGACATCGTGGCGCACTGCGATACCCGTCAGCGTCGAAATCATCGCCGTAACCATGCCAATCCCAGCCGATGGCCCGTCCTTGGGTACGGCGCCTTCGGGAAGGTGAATGTGGATATCCTTGCGCGCGAACAGACTTGGCTTGATCCCGTAAGACGGGCTGCGCGCCTTGACGAACGATAGCGCCGCCTGGATCGATTCGGTCATCACTTCGCCAAGCTTGCCCGTGGTGCGGACACCGCCCTTGCCCGGAACCGTCACAGCTTCAATCGTCAGCAGTTCGCCGCCAACCTCAGTCCATGCCAGACCGGTCACCGCGCCAATCTGCCCTTCTTCTTCACCAAGCCCGTGCCGATACTTGATAATACCAGCAAATTCACCAATGTTTGCGGGCGTGATCTCAACCGACTTCACCTTGCCTTCAAGAATGCGCCGCAGCGATTTACGGGCTAGCTTGGCAATCTCACGCTCAAGCGTGCGGACACCGGCCTCACGGGTATAGCCTTGAATGAGCGCACGCAGCCCCTCGTCGGTCAGCACAAATTCGCCCGCTTTCAGGCCGTGCGCTTTGACCTGCTTGTCGATCAGGTGAAGCTTTGCGATCTCCACCTTTTCGTCTTCAGTATAACCTTCAAGACGAATGATCTCCATCCGGTCGAGCAGCGCCTGCGGCAAATTGAGTGAGTTGGCCGTGGTCACGAACATCACATCGGACAAATCAATATCGATTTCGAGATAATGATCCTGAAACTTGCTGTTCTGTTCGGGATCGAGCACTTCGAGCAGCGCCGACGCGGGATCACCGCGAAAATCCTGGCCAAGCTTGTCAATCTCGTCGAGCAGGAACAGCGGATTGGACGTGCCCGCTTTTTTCAGGTTCGAAACGATCTTGCCCGGTAACGATCCGATATAGGTGCGGCGGTGACCGCGAATTTCGGCTTCATCACGCACGCCGCCAAGCGATTGGCGCACAAATTCGCGGCCGGTTGCCTTCGCAATCGAGCGGCCTAGCGACGTCTTGCCAACGCCGGGGGGGCCAACGAGGCAAAGGATAGGCCCCTTCAACTGATTGGTACGCGCCTGCACCGCAAGATATTCGACGATGCGGTCTTTGACCTTTTCAAGCGCGTAATGATCGTTGTCGAGCACTGCCTGCGCCGCGACGAGATCCTTTTTCAGCTTCGATTTCTTGCCCCATGGCAGGCCGAGCAGCACATCGAGATAATTGCGCGTAACGGTCGCTTCGGCCGACATCGGCGCCATCGTTTTGAGCTTTTTCAGCTCGACAGTCGCCTTAGCACGTGCCTCCTTAGACAGTTTGAGCGTGGCGATTTTGGTGGTGAGTTCGCTGATCTCATCGCCTTCGCCTTCTTCACCCTCATTGCCGAGTTCGCGCTGAATCGCCTTCAACTGTTCGTTGAGATAATATTCGCGCTGGGTCTTTTCCATCTGACGTTTCACCCGGCCGCGGATTTTCTTTTCAACCTGAAGAACGCCGAGTTCGCCTTCCATGAATGCAAATGCCATTTCAAGACGCTTGCCGGGATCAAGCTCAACAAGCAGCGTCTGCTTGTCGCTCACCTTGAGCGAAAGATTGGCAGCAATCGCATCGGCGAGGCGCGACGGTTCATCAATCTCGCCAAGTTGCATCGCCGTTTCAGCAGGAAGCTTTTTGTTGAGCTTGGCGTAATTGTCGAACTGGTCGACAACCGAACGCATCAGTGCCTTGACTTCGTTACCTGATGGTTCGCTTTCTTGCGACAACACAATTGTCGCCGTCAGATGCGCACCACTGCTATCGAGTTTATTGAGCTTGGCGCGCGCCTTTCCTTCGACAAGCACGCGCACCGTGCCGTCGGGCAATTTCAAAAGCTGCATCACCGTCGCGATCACGCCAAGGTCATAAAGATCATCACGCCCCGGATCATCCTGCGCTGGATCAAGCTGTGCGACGAGGAAGATTTCCTTGTCAGACGCCATCGCGTCTTCAAGTGCCGACACCGATTTATCACGCCCAACAAACAGCGGAACCACCATGTTTGGAAAGACGACGATGTCGCGAAGGGGCAGTACGGGAAAAGACTGGGTCATGCTGGCTCCGATGGCGCACATTGCGCCGTGTTGAGGTGCATATGGGAGCGCCCCACGATTTGATCAATGGGGCAAGATCAACCAAGCTTACCGTCGTGAAGATGCACGACCCGGTCCATCCGCGCCGCGATGCGTTCGTTATGCGTCGCAATCAGAGCCGCACTGCCTTCACCGCGCACCAGCGTCAGAAACTCAGCGAGGACGATGTCAGCGGTCGCTTCGTCAAGATTGCCCGTCGGCTCATCGGCGAGGATCAGCGCTGGCCGGTTGGCAAGCGCCCGGCCAACCGCAACACGCTGCTGCTCGCCACCAGACAACTGGCTTGGCCGGTGGTCAAGGCGTTGCGACAGCCCTAGCGCACCGAGTAAATTCGCCGCGCGCGCCTGCGCCGTCGCCTGATCGGCGCCGTGAATCAATTGCGGCAAGATCACGTTTTCAATCGCTGAAAAATCGGGCAGAAGATGGTGGAACTGATAAACGAAACCCAGACTGTTTCGCCGGATGCGCGTTCGCCCATCATTGTCTAGGTCAGCGGCCTCTTCGCCGTTGATCCGGATTGATCCGGTAAACCCGCCCTCAAGCAATCCGACGGCCTGCAACAAAGTCGATTTTCCCGATCCTGAGGGGCCAACGAGCGCAACGATTTCGCCCGCGCCCACCGAGAGATTGACACCGCGCAGCACGTCAATCGTAATCCCGCCCTGAACAAAACTGCGCTTCAGGTCAGTTATCGCAACGACATCATTCATACCGCAATACCTGCACGGGGTCGGTATTTGCCGCCTTGAATGCCGGATACAGCGTCGCAAGAATTGTCAATACAAGTGCCAACATGACAACAACAAACACCTCGACAAGATCGGTTTTTGCCGGAAGCTCGGTCAGAAACCGGATTGAAGGGTCCCATAAATTCTGGCCGGTGATAAACTGCACGCCGTTGACCATCGACTGACGAAAATAGAGAATCAAGAAGCCGAGCAGCACGCCTGCGGCGATTCCCAATGATCCAATTGTCACGCCTACGGTCATGAAAATTCTGACAAGGCTCGACCGTGAAGCGCCCATCGTCCGCACGATCGCAATATCGCGTGTTTTGGCGCGCACCAGCATGATCAGCGATGATAAAATGTTGAAAGTGGCGACAAGGATGATCAGCGAAAGCACGACGAACGAGACAACGCGGTCAATCGCCAGCGCTTCGAACAGCGACGCATTCATGCTGCGCCAATCCGATACCACCGCACGGCTGCCAAGCTTTTCGGCAAGCGGCGCAAGGATCGTTCCGACTTGATCGGGGTCAATTGTCTGCACCTCGATCATGCCCACTGCATCGCCGAGCAGCAACAGCGTCTGCGCCTCGCCCATCGGCATGATAACGAACGCCTTATCATAATCATACACGCCGATTTCAAAGATTGCCGCGACACGGTAGCTCACTATGCGCGGCACTGCGCCAAACGGCGTCGTCTGTCCGTCGGGCGAAATCAGACTGATATTACCGCCAACCTGTGCGCCAAGCGATTCAGCCAACCGCGCCCCGATCGCAACATTGCCGCTGCCTTCGGTCAGTTCGTCAAGATTGCCCGCAACGACCTTGGTACGGATCGACGCGTTCGTCTTGATATCCTGAACCAGCATACCGCGCGCGAGAATGCCTGCAACGCGCCCTTGATAGCTTGCCATAAGCTGTTGTTCGATCAGCGGGGTTGCCGATGTCACGCCCTTGGTGGCGCGCGCTTCATTCATGATGTCGCGCCAGTCGGTCAGCCGACCGCCATAGCCCTGCACAACGGCGTGGCCGTTAAGCCCGACGATCTTGTCAAAAAGCTCAGCGCGAAAACCGTTCATCACACTCATCACGACGATAAGTGCTGCAACACCCAGCATGACGGCAAACAGGCTGATGCCAGCGACCAGAAAGATAAACCCTTCGCCCCGGCCGGGTAACAGGTATCGGGTCGCGACCATGCGCTCGTATCGGGAAAGAAACATCGCGTCAGGCCGTAGACAGTCGCGACTCGCGTGGCAAGCGCCCGCCCCCCGGCGACGCCTGACCAGCACCAGGGACACTGTTGCGTATTCGGCACAGTCATTGGCAATTCGACTGCCAC